>JAFAPL010000941.1 GCA_019247135.1 Chloroflexota bacterium
CCTGCCCCCGACGGCATACGACTCGGCTATCAGTGCATCCTCACGCTGGTGTTCGATCGGCGTGAGCTCGACGACTTCGCCGCGGATCGGTTCCTTGGTTCAGTGGTCGATCATCTCAAGCAGCTAGCGGCAGCTCGGTCGTCACCCGAGGCCGCATGATGCTCGCGACGTTTGCGTCACTGAAGAAGTCTCGCGGACTGACCGTCCCGGCCACGACGCCGAGAAAGCGTTCGATCTGCGGCTGGTTGCCCCGCAGTGCGGCGAATAGCTGCTGTTGCTCAGCCGTGGGCGGTTCCAATTTCGCAAGTTCATAGGTGAACTCGTACATCGGCATGACCGCTTCGTCGCGCTCCGACTGATAACCAGCTAGAGCTGTCTCGAGAGGCGCGCAGCCGCGAAAACCGGCATCGATGGCGGTCGCCTGCAGGTCGGCGCCGCGAAACGCGTCGGCGATCCCCTGCCCCGTCACCGCGTCGCGGTGGTAGCCCGCGTCTCCCACCAGAGCCCAGCCGGGGCCGAACGGTCGGCGGAAGAAGAAGCGGAAGTCGGCCGTGCCCTTGAATGGCGCGACCCGCACCGCGTCCGCCATGCGCTCCGCAAGGGACGGTGCACATGCCTGGATCGCAGCGCGCATGCATGCATCGAGATTGCCGCGCACCCGCTCGAACTCGCCGCGATGCCAGCCGGCCGCGATATACACCAGCCCGTCGTTGGTCTCCTCGGCTACGACTGCATTCCCCTCGCGCGGATACAGCTCCACCCCTTCGAGATCGATGCCTGACCAGTAGCTGTAAAAGCCGCACGTGAGCGAAGCGCGCGTGTGGTACTCGGGCGCACCGACGCTCTTCGCAACCAACGAGTTGCGACCGTCCGCGCCGATGACGATGCGGGCGCGCTCGGTGTGTCTTCGCCCCGAGGCGCTCTGTCCCACGATGCCATAGACGCCTCGCTCGTCCTGCAGCAGGTCGGTGACAGAACAGTCTTCGCGAACCTCGGCGCCCGCCTCAGCGGCCGCGTCTACGAGCATCTTGTCGAGGACAGTACGCCGCGGGCACACGTCGAAGTCGATATCGCCCGCCGGCGTCGGATTGCCTGAGAGCGCAAACGGACCGAGGTCGAAGGTCCACTTCGTGATCCTGGGCCCACCGATGGCGAGCAAACGGTCGAGCAGGCCCCAGCGCGCGACGCGCTCCACCCCATGCCGCTGGATGTGATGGGTGGACATGGTGTCGCTCGGGAACGTCGCCCGATCCACGAGCAGAACCTTGTAGCCCTTGCGGGCGAGCAGCATGGCGGTGGGCGATCCGGCGCAGCGCGCGCCAACGATGATGGCGTCGTACACGGTGTGTGCCTCGAATCAGCAGAGTCACCCGTGAGTACGCCGCGCCCACCGGGGCGGATCACCATCAAGCAGGCGACCGGAGGTTCGCCGGAGTCAGGCGGTCGTTGGCGCTGACTCCCGCTGGCGCTCCTGATCGATCAGCACACGCCGCAAGATCTTTCCGGACGCGGACTTCGGAATCGCGTCGATGAACTCCAGCCTTCGCACCTTCTTGTGCGGCGCCACTCGCTCCGCCAGATAGGCCATGAGCTCTTCAGCTGACGCCGAGCCACGCGAGACCACGAACGCCTTCGGCACTTCCCCAGCCTCCTCGTCCGCCGATGGAATCACCGCCACGTCCGCTACCGCCGGATGTGCCAGCAACAGCGACTCCAGCTCCGCGGGTGCAACCTGCAAGCCCTTGTACTTGATGAGCTCCTTGACGCGATCGACGATGAAGGTGTCGCCGCGCTCGTCCACATAGCCCACGTCGCCAGTGTGTAGCCAGCCATCCTGGTCGATGGTGGCCGCGGTCGCGTCTGGTCGACCGAGGTAGCCCAGCATGTTCAGTGGCCCGCGGACCCAGACTTCCCCCTGGTCGAGCGGCCCGAGCGCCTCGCCGCTGCCCGGATCCACGATCATGCATTCGGTGTTCGGCACAAGCCGTCCGCCGGATTCCGGATTGACCTCTCCGCGCAGGCACGACCCCAGGTGCGTTGCGCCCGAGACTTCGGTCATCCCGTACGCCTGGACCAACTGGGTCCCCAGCCGAGCCGTAAATGCGTCCGCCACTGGCCGACCGAGCGGCGCCGCCGCCGAGAGCGCCCACTTCGCCTTCGACAGGTCGTACTTGTCGACACTGGGGTGCTTGGCCATGGCGAGCACGACCGGCGGCACCAGATGCAGGTACGTGACCCCGTATCGCTCCACCGCTTCCAGAAATTGCTCGAGGTCGAACCGAGACATCACGACGACCGTGGCGCCACGCGATAGTCCGAAGTTCAGGAACATGGCGATGCCGTAGATGTGGAAGAACGGCAGAAACGCGAGCAGCGTGTCAGACTCGCCCGGCATCACGATGTCTGGCCGGCCGTAGGCGACGCTCAGCGAGGTGACCAGGTTGTGGTGCGTCAGCATGACGCCTTTTGGCAACCCGGTCGTGCCACTCGAGTACGGCAGCACCAGGAGGTCCTTGCGCGGGTCGATACTGACGTGCGGCGGCTCCGCCCTGGATTCGAGCAGGGTCGAGAACGGCGTCGCGCCGTCAGCCTCGCCGAACACGAAGATCTCGCGCAGCGTCGGCACTCGCGCTGCTGCCTCGCGCGCTCTGTCCAGGAGCGGCGGCACGGTCAGGAGGAACTTCGCACCCGCGTCATTGAGCTGCTGTGCGAGCTCGTTCGCGGTGTACAGCGGATTGACGGTCGTGGACACGCCGCCAAGCGTCGCGACCGCGTGGAAGGCGATGGCGTACTCGGGGACATTCGGGCTGTATATGCCCAGCACGTCACCCTTGGCCAATCCACGTTCGGCCAGACCCGCCGCGGCGCGCCGGACCCCCTCGGCTACCCCCGCGAAGGTGAGCGTGCGGCCTGTAGCCTGGTCGATGAAGGCTGGTTTATCGCCGAGTTGGCGTGCCCGGGTGAGCACCAGATCGGTGAGCGGCACATCCGGGATATCGACGTCGGGATACGCGCATCGGAAGATACGCGAGGCTCGAGCGGCCCCGCTCCGAGCCGAGTCGGCCAGCATAATGCGGATCAGTATGCGCCGCTGTGTCAAGCACGCTGCTCGCTTCGCTCGCGTCGCTCGGGTTGTTCGCGGTTAGGATGGGCGGCGTGCTTGACCACATGTCCATCCAGTGTGCCAACGTGTCAGCCAGCGCGCAGTTCTACGAGGCAGTCCTGGCGCCGCTCGGCGGCGCGCGCCTGATGAGCTTCGGCGAGGTGATCGGCTACGGCGTCGATGGCAAGCCATCGTTCTGGCTCGGGCCACTCACGACGGGCGAGCCCAACCGAGAGATCCATGTCGCCTTCCAGGCGCGCGACCGTGCGGCCGTGCGCGCGTTTTTCGACGCGGCCCGCGCGCGTGGAGCGCCGGTGCTGCACGAGCCGCGCGTCTGGCCTGAGTATCACGCGGCCTATTACGGTGCGTTCGTACGTGACCCGGACGGCAACAACGTGGAGGCGTGCTGCCACACGCCCGAATAGCACTGATCCGAAGCGTTGGATAGCATCCTGAGCAAATCGAGCAGCTGCGGGCTACGAACCTCGCCGAGGCAAACAGGTCAGCTGAGTGATGGCCGCAGCACTGGAGTCAACATGCGCGGGCGAGCTCGAGGCAAGACGTTGGGCGGGTTGGCGTTGGCGCTTTTCGGCGCGCTGCTGATCGTACTTACCTATATCCACGTGATTTCGGCTGACGGCCTGGAGCGCTATTACATCGCCGTTGGGACAATGTTGATCGGGGTGTTCTGGCTTGTGAGCGGCCTGCACGATTACATGGTTCGACGCGACTGAGTATCCGCCGCTCAGGATTCGACGCGACTGAGTATCCGCCGCTCAGGATCCTATCCAGCACTGCTCAGGATCCTATCCAACGTAGAGCTGGCCAGGATCCTATCCAGAGCATGCTCAGCATCCTATCCGCGGGTGCTCAGCATGCTATCCAACGTTGCGGCTGCTCAGGATCCTATCCAGCCTGCTCACCGCGGCTGGAGCTCGCCGTCCAC
>JAFAPL010000946.1 GCA_019247135.1 Chloroflexota bacterium
GGGCTGCCGCTCGACCGAGCCATACAACTCAACTTGGCAAGTTGAACAATCTGGAAGCAATAGCGGCAGCCCGCGATCACGACTTACCTCGGAAGAATGTCGCGGGGCCAACAGCACGAGGCGTTTTTATCGCGGGCTGCCGCTCGACCGAGCCATACAACTCAACTTGGCAAGTTGAACAATCTGGAAGCAATAGCGGCAGCCCGCGACGAAACTTTCGGCTACCGCTCGATCCAGTCAGAGATATCAACTTGCCAAGTTGAACCATCTGGAAGAAATAGCGCCAGCCGCGAGTGAAACTTGCCGTTGCAAGAAAGGTCCGAACCGACCAAGGGCGCTAGCCGTCTTCGGCCTGGCGTATATCGATGCGGAGCCCGCCATCCTCCAGCACGTCAACCACTGTTCGGTGGCCTTCCCGAAACACGTCCACGTCGATGGACGTCCCGCACACGCGCAGCTTGCGCAAGCTCACGCGTCCCAGCCACGCTGGAAGTAGCGGTCTCAATCTCACCACCCGCTCGAACGCGTCCGCCTCGAGACCGAGCAGCGCCTGCAGCAGCATGAACGCGCTGCCGGCGCCCCAGGCCTGCGGGCTACACGACACCGGGTACTGAGCCGGTGTCGAGTGATACCTGCGGTCGCGCGAAAACCCGCACCAGAGTTCGGGTAGACGTGCCCCAGGAAACCGGAGTCCGGCCTCGAAGATCTGCGAGGCCACCTCAAGCGCGGCCGCGTCGTGGCCCGTGCGTTGCATGCCCAACGCGATCAACGCATTGTCATGCGGCCAGATGGAGCCGTTGTGATAGCTCATGGGGTTGAACGAGCGCGCTCTGCTGGAGAGGGTCCGCACGCCCCAACCACACAGCATGTCATCTTGCATCAGCCGCGCTACGGTCAGTCGCGCGCCCTCGCCATCGAGAAGGCGGCACCACAGCGCGTGTCCCGGATTCGAGGTCACCGTCTCGATTGGCTGTTTCCCGCCATCGAGTCCCATGGCCCAGAAGGGACCATCTTCGTCGCACATACCGAACGAGCTCACGAACGATTCGCGCAGGCGCTCGGCGGCGGCGCGCTGCTCTTGCTCGCGGTCGGGCATGCCGAGCCGCGCGTACAGCCGCGCCATCTCGCGGTGTGCTGCGAATGCGTAGGCTTGCACCTCCGCCAGTGCAATCGGCGGCTCGGCGACTCTTCCATCTTGGTGCGTAGCGGAGTCGGCCGAGTCTTTCCAGCCCTGGTTGCGCATGCCTTCGGACGAGCGAGTGTGATATTCGAGGAAGCTGTCCCCGTCGATATCGCCATACTCGGACATCCACCTGAGACCCGCCTCGGCGTGCGGGAGCAGCCGACGCGCGAGGTCGAGATCGCCGCTCCAGGTGATGTATTCACCGAGTCCGATCAGGAACAGCGGCGTTGCGTCGACGCTGCCGTAATAGGGGCTGTGCGGAACTCGACGTAAGCGCGCCAGCTCGCCGCTGCGCACCTCATGCAGAATCTTGCCGGGCGCCTCGTCGCGAAAGTCGTTCAGCTCGGTGCCCTGATGCCGCGCAAGGAACCGTAACGTGCCTTCAGCAATCGCGGGCCGCAATATCAGCGTCTGCATTGCGGTGATCAGGCTGTCGCGCCCGAATGGCACGGCGAACCAGGGAATGCCAGCCGTCGGCACCAGGTCACCGTCGACAGTGTCGATGAGCAAACGCAGGTCCTGCAGGGCCCGATTCAGCAGCTGGTCGAACAGCTGGTGGTCGGTCTGTATGCGAGTCGAGTTGGACCGCCATTCATCGTACGAGTCACGGATACCGACGAATGCCATGTCCAGCGCATTGGCGCGCTCGGGCGATGGCTCCCGTAGCGTTGGCGTGTCGCTCGCCTGAGGCACGATCTCGATGGTGATCGATCGCGCCTGCATCGGTTGCAGCTCGACTTGAAAAACCGCGGCCGCGATCGGCGGCACGACCAGGGCTTCCTCACGCGGGTCGACACGCTGGCCGAGCCCGGGCAGAGACTCGGTCGGCCCGAGTCGACGCAATCGGTCATTGACGATCTCGATGTGGTGCGGGTCGGGATCGAAGCTGATGCGTGTGCGGCGATCCACACCATCGTCGCCTCGGTATGCCAGCAGCACGCCATCTGACTCGGTCTGGATCGGTTTGAGCTCTCGATTCAGACCCTGGTCGGCGTAGTAGCCACGCACCTCGAACATGTCGCGGAAGTCGGAGCCGAACGTAAACCGCACCGTCAGCTCGACAGCATGCGGGTTGTAGTTGACCAGACCCAGGCGTTCGTGCAGTCCGTTGTGAACGAAGCGATTGCGGCGGATGCTGATGGTGCGCGGCTCGGCGATGACGTCCCCAGTCGGGCCGAGCAGCGTGTCGTTGGTGAACTGCAACGTGCTCATGAAGTTCAGCTCACCGGCCGAGGACAACAAGGTGGGCCGAGCGCCGGTGATGTCCATCTCGAACAGGCTGAGATGGCGCATGTCGCGGTAGTACAGGCCATGGCCTTCGAGGTTGAAGGCTTTGATGTCGCCGCCGCGGTCGGCGACCAGGAAGATCTGTCCTTCTTTCAGGACACTGCGCTCCAGCACGGAGCCGGTCTGAGCGGTTGGCATAGTCGAGATGTGAGAAGTGATTAAAGGCGCAGACTGCGCGCCATCTCACGACTTACAACTGGACGATTTCCTCGATGCCCTCACCGACGCCGATCAGTTGAACGGGCGCCTCGAGCAAGACTTCGAGCCTTCGCACGTACGCCTGCGCGTTGGCGGGCAGATCATGCCAGCCGCGCGCCTCAGTGAGCGGCTCGTCCCAGCCGGCGAACGTCTCGTACACCGGTTGGCAGCGCGCCAGCGTTTCGGCCTGACTGGGAAAATAGTCGATCGTTTCGCCGTCCAGCGCGTACGCGGTGCACACCCGAAGCTCGGAGAAGCCAGCCAGGATGTCGAGCCGCGTGAGTGCGATCCCGTCGAACGCGTTGATACGCGCCGAGTGTCGGCCGGCTACCGCGTCGAACCAGCCGACGCGTCGCGGCCGACCTGTCGTCGTGCCGTACTCGTGTCCGATCTCGCGAATGCGCTCGGCGGTCTCGTCGAACAGCTCCGTCGGAAACGGACCCTCGCCGACCCTGCTGCAGTATGCCTTGTAGACGCCGATCCCGCGCGTGAGGCGCCGCGGGCCGATGCCGGAGCCTTGCAGCAGGCCGGCTACCGTGCAATGGCTGCTGGTGACGTATGGGTAGGTCCCGTGGTCCAGGTCCAACAGGGTTGCGTGCGCGCCCTCGAGAACGACCTGGCGGCCGCGAGCAACGGCTTCGTCGACCAGCGGCTGCGTCTCCGTGATGTATGGCTGCAATCGCTTCGCCAGCGCCAGGTACTCATCTGCCATGGCCTCGGCGTCTGGCCGTTGCACGCCCACTGCCGCGAGCTCGTGGTACTTGCGATCCAGGACGAAGCGAAGCTTGTGTCGGAAGGCATCCGCGTCGAGCAGGTCGCCCACGCGCAGGCCGATGCGGCGCGACTTGTCGACGTATGTTGGGCCGATACCGCGGCCCGTCGTGCCCAGGCGGCGTTCTTCGCGGGCGGCGTCTTCGGCCTTGTCGAGGCTCTGGTGGTAAGGCATGACCAGGTGCGCCGCGGTGCTGACGCGGAGGCCGCTGGTATCGATCTCTCGGGCGCCGAGCTCGTCGAGCTCCGCCACGAGGAGGCCGGGGTGGACCGCAACGCCCGGGCCGATGATGCACACCGCCTTTGGGTTGAAGATACCGGCGGGCACCAGATGCACGGCGAAACGGCCCTGTTCGTTGACCACCGTGTGTCCCGCGTTTGCGCCGCCATGACCACGAATCACCAGGTCTGCGTCGCGGGCGAGCAAGTTGATGACCTTGCCCTTGCCTTCGTCCCCCCAGTGGCCACCGACGACTGCCGTGACAGGCACGTCAGTCGATCATACGCGAAAACACACCTGGAGCCCTCCAAGCGCAGGTCCGTCCGAGTTGACCCCGAGTATCGGCGCTAGGGAGCGGGCGCCTCCGGGGGTGAGGATGCGACCAGCGAAGCGCGATCAGCGTAGTTCTGCGCGTAGTACGCCTGGTGATGCTCGCCACGCTTGATCTTTCGCCACCACGCCTCGTTCGAGACGTACCACTCAACCGTCGCGGCCAGCCCGTCCCAGAACTGCCATTGCGGCTTCCAGCCCAGCGCGAGCAGTCGTGCCGGATCGACGCGATACCGACGATCGTGCGCCGGTCGATCGACCACGAACTGCAGCAACGAGGCAGGCTTTCCGAGCAGATCCAGCACCCGCCGGCTCAGGTCCAGATTCACCGGTAGCGCTTCCTCGGGCTCGGGATTGCCAATGTTGTAGACGCTGCCCAGCGAGCCCGCGCGCAACACCATGTCCACGCCCGAGGCGAAGTCGGACACGTGCGTCCACTGGCGCCGCTGCTGCCCGTCTCCGTACACCGGCAGCGGTTCGTCGTCGATCGCGTTGGTGATATGAACGGGAATCAGCTTCTCGGGGTACTGGTATGGCCCATACGCATTCGCCCCACGCACGACGAGCACAGGCAGACCGTAGGTCTTGTAGGCGGCCAGCACGAGTAGCTCACCTCCCGCCTTGGACGCGGAGTACGGGCTGGTAGGGTCCAGACGGTCCTCTTCGGTGGAAGCGCCGAATGGCACCGCTCCATAGACTTCATCCGTGCTGATGTGCACGAACCGCTGAATGCCAGCGGCGCGCGCGGCCTCAGCGAGCGTCCAGGTACCAAGGACGTCCGTCCGCACGAACCCGTCGGGTGCCAGAATGCTGCGGTCCACGTGTGTTTCGGCGGCGAAGTTCACGACCGCGTGGCAGCCTTCGATCGCGGAGGCCACCAGCGCGGCATCACCGATGTCGCCACGTACGAAGGAAAAGCGCGGATCTCCTGAGATCGCAGCGAGGTTCTCCAGGTTGCCCGCGTACGTCAGCTTGTCCAGCACCACGAGTTCATCGGACGCATGTCGCTGCAAGGTCTGGCGCGCGAACTCGGAGCCGATGAAGCCGGCGCCGCCTGTGACGAGGATGCGCATCAAGCCAGCGCCGCTGCTGATCGACGTGTCGAGGGTCGATTCGCACCGTGGGCGCGGACGTGGTCGATCACCTGGTAGTACACGTCGATCGACTCACCCGCGTCACCCCAGAAGCCGTTGATCGTGTCGTAATCCATCAGGCCGCGGTCGATATACGCGTTGTTGACGTCGGTGATCTCGAGCTCACCTCGACCTGATGGCGTGAGCCCGCGCACGATCGAGAACACTTCCGGGTCATACATATAGATGCCAATCACCGCGTATGGCGAAGGCGGTGTTTCCGGCTTCTCACGGATATAGGTCAGTCGATCGTCTTTGCCGAAGATGGGTACGCCCAGGTGACGCAAGTGCCGCGGATCTTCCATCTCCTTCAACAGAAGTCGACCGCCGCGTGGTTGCTTGACGAAGTTTTCCACGTAGGCAGCAATGGACTCGCCAAGGATGTTGTCCCCAAGCATCACGACCACTTTGTCGCCGTCGACGAAGCTCTCACACAGTCCGAGCGCTTCGGCGATGCCGCCCGCGTGGGCCTGATACGAGAACTGCAGCCGACGTAGACCGAACTCGCTGCCATTCCCCAGTAACGGCAGAAACTCGCCAGCGTGATTGCCACCAGTGACGACCATGATTTCGTCGATGCCCGCCTGCACGAGCGTCTCGATGGGAAAGAAGATCATCGGCTTGTCGTAGACGGGCAGCAGGTGCTTGTTGGTGATTCGCGTCAGCGGGTGCAAGCGGCTGCCGGTGCCACCGGCGAGAATCACACCTTTCATCGCGTTCCCTCAATACTGATAGAGCTTGTCATCGCCGCGAACATTGGTGAGCACAACGCCGATCAAGTTTGCATTGACGCGCTCGAGCCGCTCACGCGCCCGGCGGGCCATGTCACGCTTGGTCTTGCCCGCACACACGACGAGGAGGATGCCGCCCAGTCGGGGTGCAATGACCGCCGCATCCGCCAGGGCCGCAGCCGGCGCGGTATCCACGAGCACGAAGTCGGCCTGAGCGCGAGCCTGTCCGAGGACGTACTCGAATCGTGGCGAGCCCAGCGCTTCCAGCGCGTTCGCCAGTTGTGGTCCACTCGTCAGCACCCGCACGCCCGGCGCGACCGTGTCCTGAAGCGGCAACGTCGTCGTGTTGCCGAGAAGTACATTCGAGAGGCCGTCATCGCGATCGACGCCAAAGAGCGTGTGCAGACCCGGCCGACGCAGGTCGGCATCGATCACGATCACGCGGCGACCGCCTTCCGCGAGCGCGACGGCCAGGTTCGCAACCGTGGTCGACTTCCCTTCGCCTGCTGCCGCGCTCGTCACGCCGAGCACGCTGGATTGACCATCGGCGTTGTTGAACTGGACGTTGGCCGCGAGGCTGCGGTATGCCTCGGCAGCCGGCGAGCGAGGCTCGGCCAGCATGACCAGCGTGGTGTTCTGCGCAATCGGCGACAGGTTGCGACCGTTGCGCGACACGGGCGCGAGTGAGGTCAGGGTTTCGGGGGAAGTCATAACCAGTTGATCAATCCTCCTTGGTCACCGGCGCGCGACCACGACGGGCGCTGGCACCGCATCCGCGGCTGCCGGACTAGCAACGGATTGCGGCATCGCGTGTGTCAGTCGTGTACGCGGAACAACGCCGAGAACTGGCATATCGAGAAACTGACGCACATGCGCCGGCGTTCGGATGGAGTCGTCAAAATACGCAAACGCAAGAACAACCCCGGCGGCGATCAAGAAGCCGAGCAGCGCCGCCGTCGGCACCAGGATACGCGTCAGCGGCCAGATCAGGGTCGCTTGCGTTGAGCGGTCCAGAGTCGACAGAATCACGCGCTCCTCGCGCAGCTTGCCTTGCTCGGCCGCGTTGTGCTCGGCTGTGTAGACGTCGGCGATTTCGAGCGCGAGCTGTTGTGCGCGCCCAGGGTCAGAATCCTCGACGTCCAGTCGAATCTGACCGCTGTCCTGAACTGGTTCCGCGCGCGTGTGATCGAGCATCACCTCCGGCGACAGGTCCGTGTGCAGGTTCTGGTCGACCTCACGCATGACGCTCAGCTGACGCAGCTGCTCGGCGAGCGGTCGCAGCTCCTTTTCGAGCGCCAGGAAGTTGCCGTAGTCGAGACGACCGGTCGCCTGTATCAGGACCGACGACCGCCACCGCGGCTCGACCCAGGGCAGCTTGGCGTAGACGTATGCGGCAACGGCCGCGAACAAGGCGGCTGCCACAAGGATCCACCAGCGTTGACGCAGCGCCTGGAATGCCTCCGCGGCGGTCAGCAACGTCTTATGCCGCCGCCCCGCGGCGAGTCCGCGGGATCTCGCCCACGACGGGCACGAGCAACGTGGCCTCCGCCTCCTGACGCGAGCGCACGCTCGGATCGATGTAATCAACGAGGAAGGCCAGGCCGAGGCCAAGCAACAGGCCGATCAACGTGCGCAATCCGATCTCGCTGATCAGGCCTGGGATGGTGTTGTTGCGATGTGTCTGGGGCGGCGTGACCACCTCCATACGGGTGTTGTAGGCCGTCAGCGCCGCGAGGTACTGCGCCAGGTGGTTCGGGTCGCTCAGGATCCGACTGATCGAGTCAGCGATCTGCTGGCCGTCGTCCGGTGTCGCTGTCGTAATCGTGACGTCAATGAAACGGTGCGTCTTCTTGGTGCGCGTGGCATTCACGATCGTGTCGGTGTCGATGTTGATGTTGCGAGCGGTGGCAAGCTCGCGTTTGACTTCGTCTGCGAATGCCTGGCTGTGCATGAATTCGCTCATGTCGTCGGCGAGATACTCGGAGTCCAGGTTCGAGTAGTAGACCGGGTCGAAGTAGCGTTCGGCATTCGGGTCCTGAACGGGCACCGTGCTGACCGCGATGCGCATATCGGTGCGGTACGCGGCGGCGCCGCGAACGCCAACGATGGTCGATGCGATGAACGCTGCCAGGGCGATGGCGGCGGGTAGCCACCAGCGGCGCCGAATGATGGCCCAGTACTCGCGGAGTTCCATAAGCGTTTCTGGCGAACTATATCCCAGCCTCG
>JAFAPL010000995.1 GCA_019247135.1 Chloroflexota bacterium
GCCCAACGAACATCGCCTGAGCGATAACGGCGCGGCGCACGCCCACCGCGAGCCACACGATGAATGCGAGCGACGTCACCGCGAGAAGCGCAAGACTCCAGGCCGTTTTCGGCGTGGCGACGTCGAGCGAGCTCAGGAGGCCCTGCACCACAAGCTGTGGGTCTATCGGATACTGGGCGCGGGCGCTCAGGTACATCGCATCGGCGATGGCTGGGGCTCCACTCGGATCGGCTGTGAGAACAGCACGCCAGGTCGGCAACAGCGCCAACAGCGCGGCGAGGAGCGCGGCGGCCGGCACGGCGCCCACCAACCCAATGAGGACGCGCGGCCCTCTCGCGCTCAGCGTTTGCATGCCGAAGGCGGCCAGGCACGCGCATGCGAACACGACCAGGTAGCTGAACCGCGCCGGGGCGCGCAGAAACGAAAAGCCGGGCACCGACCACAAGAGCGCGTGCAGGTTGAAAATCGGCGCGTATTCCGCCATCGCGATCCACAAGGCGATCGCGCCCAGGGGCACGAAGTACAGCAGCGCCATCCGCCTCGCGAACAGCACCCCGACGATCATCAACGCCAGCGTCGGTATGCCGACGTACAGCTCGACCTCCCACTGCTGCCACAGCGTCCACCAGGTCGTCGCGTCCGGGAGTCGGAAGAAGAACGGGAACAGCACGCTCGGCAGGTTCTGAGGCGCAATCGCGAATGCGCTGGCGAATTCGTAGCCGACTCCGGCGCGTCGATAAGATGTGAGCGCCCACTCGCCCAGCGCCAGCCACTGGACGGCCGCTACGGCTAGCCCCCCAAGGCCGATGCCGGCGGCGCCGAGCAGCGGCTGCACGGCGCGCGTGCTCAGCGCTGCGTAAACGGCATAGCCGGCGAGTGCCAGGGCCAGCATGAGTACGGGCTGGACGTGCAGCCCCAGCGCTGACTGTGAGAACGTCAGTGCTCCGAGCGCCGTCCAACCCAGGAATCGGCGACGGCTTTCTGCCACAGAACCGAGCTCCGCGCAGGCCAGCACCGCGGGTAGCCAGACGGCTGAGCGCACGACGTTCTCGTGATGCATTTGCGCGGTGAGAAAACTGCCAAACGCGAACACGAGCGCTCCACCGAGCGCTGGCACTGCCTGGAGCCGCAGCACCTTCAGAAATGCGTACGTGAACGCGCCGGCCAGCACGGTGTGCATGACGCGCAGCCAGACCATGGCCGCCGGTGTGGGGAGGGCCCACAGAAACAGAACCTGGGGGATATAGGCGAGGCCCATCTCGCCGTCGGCAAAAATCGGGTATCCGGTGAAGATGCCGGGCAGCCACAACGGGTAGTGCCCACTCTGGAGCTGCTGTCCGACCCACCGCGCCAGCGGGAAGTAGAACAGCCGGGTGTCGATTTCGTAGAACGCGGGTCCGCCGAACAGGCCGTCGCGGTGCAGCACGAGTGCGCACGCGACGATCACCCCGATGCACGCTGCGTCCGCACGGCGGCTGCTGTCCCGTGATGTTGGCGCGTTCGTCCGAAGTGGCTGCGCGACCGCGACGCTCACACTGCGCGCGCAACCGCCAGAAGCGACAGGCCGAACGGCAATGGCAGCCGGCGCGGAATCGCCAGTGCCTCCACCGCAACCAGGCTTTTGAGCACTGCGTTCAGTGGTTCGGGCGGCTGCCATAAATCGGGTTCCGCGGCAACGTCGTCGGCCTGTCCGTTGGTGTGCTCGAGCATGCGTTTGGCCACGGCCGGCGGAAACAACAACGTGTTGGCCCAGCTCAAGAGCTGAATTCTGAAACCGGCCTGCCGCAACTTGTCGGCAATCTCCGCGCGCGAGTAGCGATGCCGAGTATGAACGAGCCGGTCGTGTTCGCCACGCAGCCAATCGTGCGCGGGAACGCGCAGCAGCAACAGCCCTTCTTGCTTGAGCACCCTGCGCAGCTCGCGGAGTGCGCTTATGTCCGACGCGACACCCAGGTGGTAGACGACTTCGAAGCTGGTCACGACGTCGAAACTGGCGTCGGCAAACGGCAGTCGCTCGATGGACGCTCGAGCAAGTTCCGTGAGTCCGTGGCCGAAGGCGGGCTGGAGTGCCTCCCACGCCAGGTCGACGCCCACGACGCGCCCGAAGCGTTGCAGCTCAACGGTCGTACCGCCGGTGCCGCACCCGGCGTCCAGAATCAGGCGTCCGTCAGTGCCGGACGGAAGTGCCTGCGCCAGGACTGCCAGCGCGACGCGACGCATGCCCGCATACCACCAGTGGCGCTCCTCGCGCCGCGCCATGATCGCGTACTGCTCACGCTCCATGCCTGGCGCGAATGACCTCGACGATATAGTCCACGTCCGCGTCCGACAGCTCGGGGTACATTGGAAGGCTGAGTACGCGCTGCGCCAGGCGCTCGGTGTTGGGCAGTTGCACGTCCGACGCATAAGGCTTCTGCAGATGGGCGGGCAGCGGATAGTGCACGTCCGTGCCAACGCCTGCCTGGGCTAAACCCGCTCGTAAGGCATCGCGCTGCGTCGACTGCACGACAAACAAATGAAAAACACCGTCGGACGGGGGCAGATCCAGCATCCCGTCCAGTCCGCGCCTGTACTGTTGTGCGATTGCGCGGCGGCGTGCATTCCATTCATCGAGGTGACGCAACTTTATCGACAGCACGGCCGCATGCAGCTCATCCATGCGTGACACGGTCGACTGCAGCTCGCTGATGTACTTCTCCCGCCATCCGTACATGCGCAAGAGCTTCGCCCGTTCAGCCGTCTCGCGATCACGCGTGAGCAACGCGCCTGCGTCGCCCAGCGCGCCCATGTTCTTGGTCGGGTAAAAGCTGAACGCGGCTGCATCCCCGAACGTGCCCACGAGTTGACCGTCGAGTCGGGCGCCATGTGCCTGTGCGCAATCTTCGAGCACTTTGAGCCGGTGCACTCTGGCGCGTTTCACGATCTCCGGCATCGGCGCCGGGTGCCCGTAGAGATGGACGACCAGCACGGCCCTGGTTCGCGGGGTCACCCGCGCGTCGATCTCGGTCGGATCCATCACATGCGTGGATGCATTCACGTCGCAATACACCGGCCGCGCACCCGCCGCGACGACGGCTGCCGCGGGTGGCACTCCCGCGTTTGCCACCACCAGCACGTCGTCCCCGGGCCCGACGCCCAACGCGCGCAAGCCAATGGTCAGGGCATCCGTCCCAGAACCAACCCCGACGGCCCGAAACCCGGAACCGTGGTACGCGGCGAACGCTTCTTCGAACGCCTGTAATTCGGGACCGAGAAGCACCCAGCCGCTGTCCAGCACGCGCGCGATTGCCGCGTCGATCTCGCCACGAATCGCGCGGATGCCCGGTGCCAGCGAGTTGAATGGGATGCGTCGCTCCGTCGCTGTACCGCTCATCGAGACCCGACGGTGACGCCCTCCGTGTACATCGCCCAGTAGTGGTCGCGGTGCTCGCGATAGAACGCCACCGTGCGCGACAGTCCCTCGCGCAGGTCGATCACTGGTTTCCAGCGCAGCACGCGTCGGATCTTTCGATCGTCCACATAGATCGACCCGACGTCGATAGCCTTGCGGTCCGGTGGAAACGGCACCAGGCTGTAGCTGCCCGTCCCGGCGAGCTCGATCAACAGCTCGGTCACTTCCCGCAAACTGACCGGCTCGATCGCACCGATATTGAACACCTGGCCATTGGCGACATCGCTTGCGCCCGCCTGCAGAAATCCCTCGACCACGTCATCCACGTAGGTGAAATCGCGTAGCTGCGAGCCGTCGCCGAAGATCGTGATCTCCTCGCCGTCGAGCGCCTGGCGGATCAACCAGCCGAGCGCCGTCTGGCGGTTGTTCTTGACCAGCATCCTCGGTCCGTACGTGTTGGTGAGTCGCAACACGCTGGACCGAATGCCATACACGTTGTTGTAGAGCACGTGGTACCGCTCACCGGCGAGCTTGTTGATGCCGTTGACATCGACGGGATTTGGCGGCTGTCGCTCATCCACCGGAAGCTGCTCGTCGTGCACGCGCCCGTAAATCTGACGGGTGCTGGCGAACACCACTTTGGTGTTGGGGGCGTTGCGCCGACAGGCCTCGAGGAGCGCCAGCTGACTGCGGCAATTGATCTCGAGATCGGTAAACGGGTCGTTCATCGAGTCGATATGACTGACCTGGCCGGCGAGGTTGAAGATGATTTCCTGATCGCGCACCAGCCGCTCCATGGCCAGCACATCGCGCACGTCGACGGTCCGCACTGACAGCCGCGGATGATCGCGCACGAGCTCGATGTTGTGCGGATTGGCGCCCGTTTCCGGGATCAGGCTATCTACCACCAGGACGGTGGCCCCCAGTTCGAGTAGACGGATCGTCAGGTTCGACCCGATGAAGCCGAGCCCACCGGTGACCAGCACCTGCTTGCCGCCGTACAGCGCGCGATACGGGCTCACGAGACCATCCTCGGCGGCGTCGCCGATCCAGACGAATAGTGCCGCGGTAGCACCTTCAATTTGACCCAGAGCACGGCCAACTCCATCAAAGTGCGGGCCACACGCGGGAAATTGAAGAACTGGCTCTGCCCATACGCTCGGTGGTAGTGGTGCACCGGCACCTCGACAACACCGAAGCCGTTCTGCTCGATCCGCGTCATCAATTCCACGGTGATGCAGCCGCTATTGCTCTCTAACGGGAAACTCTCCAGTACGTGTCTTCGGATGAGACGAAAATCGCAATCGACATCGCGCAGCTTCAGCCCGAACCACCAGCGTACGAAGTGGTGGTAGACGCGCCCGACAATTTTGCGGTGGAACGGGTCCGAGCGTTCGATTTTGTAGCCCTGGACGACGTCGATGCCGGGCTTCAGCTTGGAGTACAGAACTGACAGTTCTGCCGGGTCGTACTGCGCGTCACCATCGGTGTAGAAGATGAGGTCCTTCGTCGCGGCTGCAAACATACTCCGTAAGTTGCCGCCGTAGCCTCGATTGGTCGTATGCCTCAGTACGCGCAAATGTCGGTAATGCTGACCTAATTCCTCGAGAATGATCAGGGAATTATCTGTGCTTGCATCATCACCGACGATGATCTCGTAATCGTCCGTTAATCCCCGCAGCGTACGGTCAGCCGTAATGACGATGCTGGCGATCGTTCCCGAGTCGTTGTAGCAAGGAAAGAATGCGGTGATCGACGGTGGGTCGGTCATCTAGTCTGCGTCGCCCCGGTCCACGCGACCGCGGTAGCGAGTGCCTTGACCCCAAGTGGCTGCCCCGTGACACGTTCCACGAGCTTCTCCCACGGATAGGTTGCGCCAGGCGCAAACAAGTTGTTTCCCACGTACTCGCCCGTCTTCGGCCGCCCCTGCCACCAGCCGCCGAACCGCTGGTCCATCGTCTGCGTGAGCTGTGCCGCGAACATTCGGCCCAGCAAGTACTTGTGGTAGTAGACAGGCGCGGTCGCGACGTGAACTTTGGCTGCCCAATCGGCCTCGTTGCGACCGTCCGGCCGCGGAACTTCCTGAAAACGCTCCTCCAGGTCCCACCACAACGTGTTCAGATCCTGAGTCGGGTCCGAGTAGAAGGCCCGCTCGAAGTTCACGATCGTCAAACACCATCGAATGAATGCCAGTAACGACGCGATGTCCTGGCGAGCAAGCCGCGGCCCAAGCGATCGCGCCTCAGCCGAAGGCACTCCCACGATCTCCTGTAGCCAGCTCGGCGTCACGATCGCCTGCTCGCAGAACATCGCGAAGCCTTCGTTCAGGAAACCTTGCGGATCGTCTCTTAGATCGAACGGCAGCTCGGTTCGATCGATGCCGTCCTGATAAATCGTATGCCCCAGCTCGTGAAGCAGGGTGCCCATCCAGCGCGCGTTGGGCTCGACGTTCAGGAACGTTCGTACGTCTCCCTCGCGGTCGATATCCACCGCGTACGCGTGCTGATTTTTGCCGGCGCGGGGGTACAGATCACTGCGGGCGAGGATGGCGTCGATGTTTGGAAAACCCAGCTCGCGGTACGTACGCGCGGCCAACTCCACGACGTCTTTTTCCACAAATAACGGATCGGCCGGCGGCGCGAACACCTCGGGCGTTTCCTGAAAAAACGGGTCACTGTAGTGCCACGGCCGCAGCTGCTTCGTCGACTTCAGCCGGAACCGCTGAACGAGCTGTTTGTCGAGATCGCGCTTCATCGCCCTGAACGGCGCGCGGGTCGACCGATCCACCTCGTCCAGGATCTTCACAAGGCCTTCAGGATCGAGCTCGTCAAGCTCCAGCTGTGAAGGCCAGAAGTCAGAGAAGCCGGTCGCGCGGGCCGCCGTGTCGCGCAGCTCCGCCAGGCGCCGCACCTCGTCGCCGACAACCGACCCGATCTGTTTACGAGCCTCCCAGGCCTCTTTCGCGCGCGCACTATCGTCGGTCGTTCGCAGGATCTCTTCGAGTTCGTTGTCACTCACGCGACGGCCATCGAACTCCGCGCGGAAGGTGCTGTACGTCTCCTGGACCGCGGATTCCGCGGCGGTGATGCGATCGAGTATCTCGACGGGTGCTTGTCTGCCGAGGTACGCCAGCTTCAAGCGCTCGAGCCGGCGGGCAGTCATAGTGTCGAGCCCGGCCGAGCCTGCCAGCGCCGCGATGGTGCGATACGGGGCTGTGCGAGCGTAGTGCCGATTTACTGCTCGGTCGGCGGCTTCCATGCGCCGATAATCCGCCGGCCGACCCGAGAGCGAAGCGTCCCACCAGGCCAGGGCCGCGCGTGGCAGTGCGCGTCGGCTCCACTTTTCTTCCTCGGCGAGGACACGCGCCACTCGGGCCTCTACTGGCGACGTCGTCATTGACGGCGCAAGAGTATGCCGGCTACCACCTGGCGCGCGATGGGGTGATAGCGTGGCGCGTATCGCTCGAAGAGTTCCTGCGCGAGGGCGCGGGTCTCCTGGCGGTCCGCCAGCGCAGAGTAGAGCGGCCGCAGGTACTTCATGCGCCCGATACTGCCGAGCACCTCCTGTGCGCGGGCCACGGCTGGGCCATAGCCCGACCTGATCCCGAGCACCAGCCATCGCTCGACCACGTCGTAGTTCCGAGTCGCGGTCAGGTCGTACCGCGTATCCAGCTCTTCCAACGTGCCGATGGCCGCCGGAGCTGGAACCGAGTCGATGTACAGCTGCCATTCGGTCGCGGTCCACGCGTTGGCCAGATCATCGCTAGGCAGCCGCCCGTGCAGTGCACGGATCGCGTCGAGTCTGGAAGACGCGGCCCGCGGCGCATTGACCGGTAGGCCTGGTTCGTAGAGCCACGGCGCGGGATCGAGTCCAGGGCGCGGGGACTGAGCCTGCAGGAATGCGACGAACTCTTCAGTTGTGATCGCGCGAAACCGAAACCGATCGATGTAGGCGCGCAGGAACGTGTCGAATGCCGCCCGTCCGGCTGCTTGCTCGAGAGCGCGGAACAGCAATGCGCCCTTCTCGTACGGCACCTGCGTGTATGCGTCGTCGGGATCAATGCCGTCGAGGTGCGTGCGGAGACAGGTGAGCTGAGGCCGGCCCTCGCTTTCCAGCCGCTGCATGGCTTCGTCGAGCTGTTGGCGGCCGAGGGCCCAGTCGAGCTGGGCCGTGTCCGACCCCCACAGCGCCTCCACGATGCGGCGCTCGGCGTAGGTCGCCCCACCCTCGTTGAGCCAGAAGTGCTCGGCATTCGCGTTGGAGATCAAATTGCCTGTCCACGAGTGGGCCAGCTCGTGCGCGATGACCGCCACTGAGGATCGATCGCCGACCACGACGCTTGGCGTCAGGAAAGTCAAGCGCGGGTTTTCCATGCCTCCGTACGGAAACGCGGGCGGCAGCACGAGCACGTCGTAGCGGCCCCAGTCGTACGGGCCGAATAGCTGCTCGCCAGTGCTGAGCATCTGCTCGGTCTCGGCAAACTCCCATGCCGCATCCTCGACCATCGATGGTTCGGCCCATACCCGCGTGCGCGGTCCAAGGTCTCGCGACACGAGGTCGCCAATGGCAAACGCAAACAGGTACGGCGCAATCGGCTGCTGCATGCGAAAGCTGCCATCGGCGAGAGCCTCGGCAGCCATGAGCACGGTCAGCTCGGGCGGCGCGTCGATGCTCGCATCGAAGCGGAGACGAGTGGTTGGCGTGTCCTGCAGCGGCACGACTGATCGCGCATGGATCGGCTGACACTGCGTGTACAGGAAGGGCTGGCGGCCGCCCGACGTCTGCGACGGATCGAGCCACTGCAATGCCGTGGCCTCCGGACTCGTTCGATAGCGGAGGCTGATGGCACTCGCGGCGCGTGGCACCGCGACGCGCAGCCGCTGGCCGAGGATTGGCTCGGTCCGTCCGAGCTCGAATTCGAGCTCCGTCCCGTGCTCGTCGACGACACTCTCGACCACGAGAGCTCGCGTATCGAGATCAAGCGGGCCAGCCTGCGCGGTCTCCGCAAACCGCAGCGTTGCTTCACAGCTCAACGCGCGCGTCGGAAAATCGACGTGCGCACGCCAGGTCAGCGTGTCCGCCCTTGGCTGCGCGTCGTCCGTGTAGGAATGCGGGTCGTGTCGCGCCAAGCGAGGGTCTAGAGTACCTGGTGATGGTGCGCTTTCGTCGGCGGCTGCTCACCGTCCTCGTGCCGTTGACAGTGCTCGCCGTGCTTGCTGCCGCGTCTGTCTTGTGGCTGGAGCAACAAAGTGCACGCGCGCGAGTGGCGGAAGCCGAGCTGCAACCAGCGCTCGAGCGTGCTGTCGCCGCCGAAGCGCGGGCCGCGCGCGCGGAGGCATCACTGACGGCTATCGCAATTGCCATTGCTGACCAGAAGCAGGCTGATGTGGCGGCTACCGCCACGGCGGTCGCGCAAGCGAACGAACCGGAGCGCGGGCTCGAGCACGCCCTCGGCCAGTTGTTCGGGGTGTATCAGGACCCGTCCGGGCCAGCCTACGACCAGCTCACCCGTGCCTTCTCGCCCGAGGCCTTGCAGGTCGTGCGCGCAGAAGCCGACTACCTGCGCGGCAATGGCCAGCACCTCGGTGGCGTGTCCACATTCACCGTCGAGCCATCCCCGTTGACGCAACTGGAGCCTGACGTGGCTGAGGTGCAGACGACCGAGCGGTGGGTCTATGACGAGCGGGATCACTCAGACAACCGCGTGCGCTGCTTCGTCGAAGACAGCGACCAGACCTATCAGCTCCGCCACGCTGAGCAGGGCTGGATCGTCGACCAGATTCAGCTCGGCTCGACACATCGAAGCGACTGCCCGTCGGGCTGATGCCTCACCTGGTGCCCGTATGCGAACTGAATCGACTGCCGGCTGACCGTTTCGCTGAAGCGCTCGGGCCCTTGTTCGAAGCAGCCGACCCGCTTGCGAAATTGCTCTACGCGCATCGGCCGGTCTCGTCCTACGAGCAGTTGATCGACACCGCCGAGCAGCTCACAAACGTGCTCGAAGAAGCCGGCAAAATCGCGGTGGCGAACGCCCACCCGCGCATCGGCGAAAGCG
>JAFAPL010001017.1 GCA_019247135.1 Chloroflexota bacterium
TGCGGCGCGCGTTCCGACCCAAGATCCGGCGCAACAAGGGCCGCCGGCGCCTCCTCTGGGACGACTGCGAGCATCCGTCGGTAGGACACGTCGATCCGTTTCAAATCCGTTATCAGTCGCCCAATTTCGGCCGGATACCAGGTCAACTGGTCCAGATAAACAACGAATAACGCGAAATCTCCAATGCTGAAGCTGCCGTCACGGATCGATTGCGCACCCAACAGCAAGACGACGCCGGTGCCCAGGTGCACAATATTCAAACTGAGCGAGTTCAGCACCTGGTCGAACACGCTGTCGCGAACGGCCAGGTGACGCCGCTCATCTCCGAGCTTGTTCAACCTACGCACCGCGTGCGACACCGACCCGGCGATGTTGATCGCCAGTTGCGCTGATATGACCTCACCCAGAAAGCCCGTGAGCCTTGCGGTCGCCTCACGCGACGCCGCACGGTACCCCGTGGTCTTCGTGCCCAGCGCTTCGGCAACATACGAGCTTAGCAACAGCGGCACGAACAGCACGCCGGTCAACAGCGGACTGATCCGCCACATCAGAACCGCGGCCGCAACGGCGAAGATCGTGCGGCCGATGAGGTCGCACAACGCGTCCAGTGCGTCCCCGATAGTCTCCGGATCGTCACGAAATCGACTGATCGTCTCCGCCGCCGATTCGGTCGGCCTGACTCGACCATACGCCCGTAACATCGCCGCAAAGAGATTCCGGCGCAGCAACACCTGGCTGTTTTGCTGGAGTGAATTCCAGGGGTTGCGCAGAATGACGCCGGCAAACACTTCCACCAGTTGCACGGCTGCCATAACGGCGATGATAACGACGGGCGTCCGCAACGTCGGAGCACTGTCCGCCAGAGCATCAAACAAGGCCTGGCTCGCAACTCCGAGCAACAACGGCACGACGGTGTAGATCAGCGTCGCGTACACCACGCAGGCGAAAAAATAGGCCCGGCTGAACGAAATGAGCCGCAACAGGACGACGCCCGGGTTCACGCCAGCTCCTCGGCCAGACCCGCGCGCAGCAGCTTCGCAAAGCGCGACGACGGGTCCGCGGCGAGCTCGATCCGTCGACCGAACTCCGCCACACGTCCGTTGTCCAGGATGAGAATCCAGTCAGCACGCTCGACCGTCGCCAGCCGATGCGCAATGACGACTGCAGTTCGACCGGCCAGCAACCGCGAGACACCTCGTTCCAGACGCCGTTCGGTGAGCGGGTCCAGCCTCGATGACGGTTCGTCGAGTACGATCAGTCCTGGATCTTCGAGAAAAACTCGTGCCAGGGCAACCAGCTGTGCCTCGCCGGCGGAGAGTCCGCGGTCGCCGACGCCGACCAGCGTATCCAGTCCCCGCGGCAAACCGCGCAGCCAATCGTCGAGTCCAAGCTGCGCAAATACCCCAAGCAGTTGTGCGTCCGAAATCCTGGTATCGAACAATGTCATGTTGTCGCGCAGCGAAGCATGAATCAGCTGGACGTCTTGCGTGACCAGCCCAATACGGGAGCGCAAGGACGCGAGTCTCGAGCGCCGAATATCAACACCACCGAGACGAACCACGCCGTACGTCGGATCGTGCAGACGAAACAGCATTCGAGCAATCGTGGTCTTGCCGGAGCCAGTCCGCCCAAGCACACCAACGACGGCTTCAGGCTCCAGACGAAACGAAACGTCGTCCAGCACAGAGTCGCGCGCATATGCGAACGACACTCGTTCCAGCTCCACTGACAGCGCACCCATCGGTAACGCATGTTCCGGTCCGTCGGACACTCGAGCCTGTGTCGCCATGAGCTCGCCGATGCGCACGACTGCACCCGTCGCCGTCTGCAACGTGTTCATCTGTCGCGCCAGGCGCTCCAGCGGAGTTCGCAGCATGCTGGTGTATCGAAACACCACGTACACCGAGCCCAGGGTCATGCCACCGGTACCGTAGAGAGCGGCACTCAGACCGAGCGCCGCGGCGGTTCCCAGGACGAGCAGCAAGCCCACGATTGCATTGAAAATAGAGCCCGCCATGACCGAGCTCTCGACGCTGCGGAACCGATTCGCCAGGCGCACAACCAGACCGCGCATGACGTGCTCATCAGCACCGTTGGATTTGATGTCCAACAAACCGCCGAGGCGTTCTTCGATATAACTGCTGAGATCGGCCGCGGCTTCCCGAGCTGCCCTCGACCGGACCGCGACGAAGCCGCCACCGCGGCTCATGAACACCAACGCGGCGGTGGCACAGACAGCCAGCAGCGCTCCGATACGCCAGTCCTGTCCTGTCAGCAGGAGCAGCACGCCGACCAGAAATAATCCGTTCCCGAGCACCTGGACGACGAAGCGCGCGAAAAAATCCGCAATCGCCGAAACGTCGCCGTCGATTCGCTCGATCAATTCGCCGGCGGTGTGCTCCGCATGAAAGGTCGCGTCCAGTTGCAAGACGTGCCGGGTCAGATCAGCTCGGAGCGCGTTTGTGGTGCGCCAGCCAAGCGTTTCCGCGACGTATGTTTCGGCAATCGTCGCGAGCTGAGTCGAAACGGCGATGCCCAGAAACAACAGCGCAATCCAGACCAGTCGTTCCACCGGCTCGCCGCGTTGAGCTTCATCGATGAAAATTCTGACGATCTGCGGATTTGCGAGCTGGAGGCCGATTCCAACCAGCAGCAACAGTACGAGAATCAGGGCGCGGGCCCATTCGGGTCTTAAATAGGCCGCCAATAAGGACACGTAGCGCTCCAGGATTGCAGCACGAAAGAGCGGTCAGACGACGTTGCTGCAGGCCTGCGTGGAGGCGCTAGAAGAGCGCAGCCGCGACGGAGGCCTGGATGGAGCGCGTTGCCATGTTGGACCTCCCGTCAGCCGAGTGCCGGGGATAGTAAAGGTGCGGCATTGGCCACTGCAACCCGTTCACGCCACCGAGGCACATCGCGCCGAGCCGCCCAAACCCGGCTGGCGCGCCCGCGAGGTCTAACGACACGCAGCCGTCTGTGCCCGCGACGTCTAATAGCGCCCAGCCGCCTGTGCCGCCGCGCCGCGAGCTACCAACGCGCAGCCGCTGTGCTAACGCGCGCGCGATCCATAGGACGGACAGCGCCGCGCTGCTGCGCCCCTGAGATGCAACACGAACCGAGAGGCGTGCCCCCAGGGCCGGTGATGCGCGCTAGATGCTCGCGACCTCCAGCTCCTCAATCACCTCGACCACGCCCGGCACGCGCGCCGCCACGGCCTCCGCATTGTCCGCGTCGTCCATGTCCTCGACTCGCCCGCGCAGATGCGCGACACCATTGCGGACTGCAACAACGATCGACAGGTCCGTCGTCGCCGCGTCTTCGCGCAACTCCTGACGGATCGCGTCCGCCAGAGCCTCGTCCCCCGGGCGGTTGTCGGACGCGGAAGGCTCCACATCGACCTCTTCGTCCGAGTCCTTGCCGAACCCGCCCAGCACTTGCGTTTGGCCGCGGGCGTCGGTGGTCACGACAGGATCGTCCGCGGGCGTGTACACCTCACCCGTCTCGGCCGGATCGTCGGGTCCCCAGCTGTCGGGGCCCACCGCCTCGTTCGCATCGCGGATGCCGATCTGATCGGTGAAGTCGGGGTCGATCTCGCCGTCGCCGGCCACGATCTGCGCCGGTGTGTCGGCCAGTTCGGCGGTCGTTTGATCTGAGACGAAGTCGTCCACATCGGTCGGCAGGATGGTCTCGACTTCGATCTGGTTGTCGATGCGCGCCCGGGGCGCGGCCTGCGAGACGATGTCAACGGCGGCCTCGCGCGCCTCCTCGGTATCGACGATGCCGCTCAGGATGAGCGCTCCGTCCGAGTCTTCGACTGCCACCTGATATCCAGCATCCGCCAGCTGCTGCTCGAGGCGGGTAGTGAGGGACGGATCGTGCGATGAACCTGGCACGGCCGCCGAGTGTGCAAAGTGTATGCCTCGGCCCGCGCGCCGCGCGGCAGTCTGCGCAAGCACCCTCTCCTGCCGCGTGACGCTTTTGCTCGCCACGTGAGGCTTTTGCTCGCCACGTGACGCCCTACGTGACGCTTTTGCTGGCCGCGTGACGCTTTACGCGCGCTCTGGACGCCCCGTGACGCTCCCGGTGACGCTCTCGCTGGCCATGTGACGCCCTACGTGACGCTTTTGCTCGCCCGCGTGACGCTCTACGTGACGGTCCGCGTGACGCTTTCGCTTCTATGCTGGCAGCGGGCGGCGGGTGGGGGTGGCGGGCCGCAACCTGCGGGCCCCAAAGCACGACCGTTTGCTTTGTAACAATCGCGGGTCAGTCGGCTGCTACGCTGACCTCGCATGCGCCGCGCGCTGCTGATCGTCGCCAAAGCCCCCGAACCAGGTCGCACCAAGACCCGCCTGGTCCCGCCACTCACCCCCGATCAGGCCGCCGAACTCTCCAAGGCCTTCCTTCTCGACACACTCCACCTGGCACGCCAGCTCGCCTGGGAGCGGATCAGTGTCGTCGCGCCGGCCGGCTCGGCGACCGCACTCGCGCCACTACTTCCGCCGAAGGTGATACTGCTAGAGCAGCGCGGCATCGGTCTGGGCGACGCACTCCGGCATGCGTTCGCCTCGCAATTCGCCGAGTCATTCAGTCGGGTAGTGCTGATCGGCAGCGACAGCCCGACGCTGCCGGCCGCGTTCATCCGCCAGGCGTGTGCCGCGCTCGAGCGATTCGATCTCAGCGTGGGTCCAAGTGTCGACGGCGGATACTACCTGATCGGCATGCGCCACCCACACCTCGGGGTATTCGAGGACATCAGCTGGAGCACCGCTTCCGTTTTCGCCGAGACCTTGCAGCGTGCGCACGCGCTCTCCTTAGATGTCTCCACATTGCCGACGTGGTACGACGTGGACGACGCCGAGCACCTGGCGCGACTTCGTAACGAGCTGCGGTCCAGCCCGGCTGACCTGGCGCCCCATACGCGCGCCGCACTCCAGACGCTCAGCGTTGTGGCACCAGCAGCTTCGGCGTCTGTTTAGACCGCTCCGCGTATTGACCTGCAACGTGGTTGCCGACCTCCGCTCC
>JAFAPL010001044.1 GCA_019247135.1 Chloroflexota bacterium
GCCCCACTTGTAGTCGATATCGGCGCCGAGGGCGCGGAGGGCATCCACGTGGACATTCACGGGTCGGCGGCCGATCCGGTCCCCGCCGGGGTTGGGAATGACGACTCTGCCCCGTCGCCCCAGCATCGGGCCGAGCAGGACGAACGACGCGCGCAGACGCTTGGCGGCCTCGAGTGGGATGAAATCCCACTCCAGATGCTCAGCATGGATTCGCAGCTCGTGATCGCCGATCCAGCGCGCGTCCGCGCCCAGGTCGCACAGCACCTCGAGGATGTACTCCACGTCCGCGATGCGGGGCGCGTTACCGATCGTGCACGGCTCATCCGACAGGACCGCCGCGGCCATGAGCTTGAGCACCGCGTTCTTCGCGCCGGAGATTGGCACGGTTCCGAACAGCGGGACGCCACCTTCGATCAGATACGCGGTGGATGGGGATAGCTGCTCGTCGTCCGGTTCGAGCGTGGGCATCGAATCGGGCTCTATTGTAGGTGTGCCCCGGCACGCTCCCTACCGGCTGGCGGCGCTGATGGCGATGCGCGGCTGCAAGCACGTGCTGTGCGGGCGAAAATCTCCCATCCAGCGGCGCCAGAAGTTGTAGCCTCTGCTTCAGCAATGTCGACTGAGACCGCGACCCTGGCTGGCGGCTGCTTCTGGTGCCTCGAAGCGGTGTTCACCGAGCTCCGCGGGGTGGAGCGCGTCGTGTCGGGGTACACCGGCGGGCAAGTCGCGAATCCCAGCTACGAACAGGTATGCAGCGGTCGCACGGGCCACGCCGAGGCGGTTCAGATCACGTTCGATCCTGAAGAGGTCTCCTACCGCGAGCTGCTGGACGTCTTCTTCACGATTCACGACCCGACGACGCTGAACCGCCAGGGTGCAGACGTCGGGACACAGTATCGGTCGGCGATCTTTTATGACTCGCCTGAGCAACAACGGATCGCCGAGGAGGTCATCCACCAGACGAACGCGTCTGGCATCTGGCGCTCGCGGCTGGTGACGCAGCTGGTGCCGCTGGAACGGTTCTATCCGGCCGAGGCGTACCACCAGGACTACTTCATGCGCAATCCGAATCAACCGTATTGCCAGATCGTGATCGCGCCGAAGGTGGCCAAAGCGCGCGAAAAATACCTGGCACGGCTGAAGAAGGTCTGATTTTACAAAGATTTATCATTCTGTTCTACCGCGTGACGCCCTACGTGACGCTCCGCGTGACGCTTTGAAATTACGCTGAGCCAGCGATGATGTGCGGGCGGGCGGCGGCGGGCCGGCGAAAAGGCGGATGGAGCGAAGGACGCGGTGAAAACGGGCTACTCTGAACGGGACCAAGCAGCATGCGCATAGGCATCAACGTGCCGCCCGCGGCCCGCGGGCGCGTGTTTTCGCTCGACGACTGGGTCGACCAGGTGGCCGCCTTCGCGCAGCAGGGGTTTCCGTCGGCCTGGTTCGCGCACATCTTCGGCTTCGATGCGCTGACCGCGCTCGCGGTGATCGGCCGCGCGGTATCACACATCGAGCTCGGCACGGCCGTCGTGCCCGTGCAGCCCCGCCACCCGATGGTGCTCGCCCAACAAGCACTCACGACACAGGTCGCGATCGGCGGCCGACTCGTGCTCGGGCTTGGTCTGTCGCATCGTCCGGTCGTCGAGGGGATGTGGGGCTACGGCTTTCATCAGCCGGCTGAGTACATGCGCGAGTACCTCAACATTCTCCAGCCACTCTTGCGCGGCGAACCGGTCGACTTCGCTGGGCAGCAACTGAAAGGTAAGGGCCAGCTCACGCTTCCGCCGGTCGAACCCCCGTCCGTGCTGCTGGCGGCGCTCGGGCCGCGCATGTTGCGCATCGCCGGCGAACAGTCGGACGGCACCATCACCTGGATGGTTGGCCCGAAGACGCTCGAGTCGCACGTGGTGCCAGTGCTGCGCTCTGCCGCGCAGGCAGCCGGGCGGCCGGAACCGCGCATCGTGGTCGGGCTCCCGGTGTGCGTCACCGACGAACCCGATCCCGCCCGCGAACGGGCCGCCCGCAACTTCGCGCGCTACGGCGAATTGCCGTCCTACCGCGCCATGCTCGACCGCGAAGGGGTGGCTGGTCCCGCCGACGTGGCCGTTGTCGGCAGCGAAGCGCAGGTGGAGCGGCAGCTGCGCGTGATCGAGAGCGCGGGCGCGACCGACTTCAACGCAAACGTATTCGGCTCCGGACCGGAGCAGGAGCGTGGCTACGAATTTTTGCGCTCGATTGGCGTGGTGCATGGACGAGGCGCGGCGGTCTAATCGGCCGGCCCCGCGGACCCCGGCCGCCGTCGAAGCGGAGCTGCGGCGTCGCATCCGCGTCGAGCTGGCCGAAGCACGCGAGCGAGCCGACGGCGAGCTGGACGATGCCGCGCTCGCGGAGGTGATCGCCCG
>JAFAPL010000228.1 GCA_019247135.1 Chloroflexota bacterium
TCGAGACAACAACCTGTTGGTCCGTGACGCGCGGTCGGGCGAAGAATTCGAGCTGACGTTTGACGGCGATGCGGACAGCCCATATGCCACGCCATTGCCGTCACCGCTCGAATCAGCTGGCATCGAAACGCGGGATCCGTCGCCAAAAACCCCCGCGCTGTGGTCGCCGGATAGCCATCGATTCGTATCGTTTCGGATCCACGCACGCGGTGCCGGGCAATACCACCTGGTCCAATCGACGCCACTCAACGGCAGCGCTCGACCCGTTCTGCATTCGTACGCGTACCCGCTGCCTGGCGACGAAGAGGTTCCGACGGCCGAGCTGTTCATTTTCGACGTCGCTGACCGGACCAGTCGGCGTGTGGATATCGCGCCTGTCCCGATCCTGTATTACGGCGGTCCAATCCGCGACGGCTCGAGCTGGTGGGAGGTCAGCGGCGACCGCTTCTACCTGCTCTCTCGTAGTCGCGGCTGCCAGTCACTAGCGCTGGTCGCGGTCGATGGGGCCACTGGAGCCGCGCGAAGCCTGCTCGAGGAGTACAGTGAGACCGGGATCGATCCGCATCTCACGTCCGCGGGCAAACCCAACGTGCGTACGTTCGACAACGGCTCGCGTGTGCTGTGGTTCTCTCAGCGCGACGGATGGGGCCACCTGTATGTGTACGATGCAACGACTGGCGAGCTACTCGAGCAACTGACCTCCGGCGCCTGGGCCGTCGCGGACGTTCTGCACATGGACGAAGTCGGGCGATGGGTCTACTTCACCGCGGTCGGTACGACGGCCGCGAGCGATCCATACTTTGAGCTCCTGTACCGTGTGAGTCTCGATGGCGGCGAGCCTCAGCTTCTCACGCCCGAGGACGCCACGCATCGCATCACGTTCTCACCGTCGGGCGATTTCTTCATCGATTCTTACTCGCGCGTCGACCAACCACCAGTGACCGTCTTGCGGAGCGCAACCGGCGACGTCCTGATCGAACTGGAGCGCGCGGATATCGAAGACCTGGTCGCGACCGGTTGGACCTGTCCCGAACGATTCTGTGTCAAAGCTCGGGATGGCAGCACCGACATCTATGGCGTCCTCATCAGGCCGACCAGCTTCAACGGAAACAGTCAGCTGCCCGTGCTGGACGACATCTATGCTGGTCCGCAGACCAACCGTGCGCCGGCCTCGTTCGCGGGCTACACGTCGCCGTCGCACCAGCATCCGTCACACGCGGCGCGAGGATTCTGGCACGCGCAAGCCCTCGCCGAACTTGGATTTGCAGTCGTCATGGTGGATGGGCTGGGGATGCCGTTTCGCTCGAAAGCCTTCCGCGACTGGTCGTTCCGAAATGTCGGCGACGGTGGCATCGAGGATCACGTAGTCGCGTTGCGACAGTTGGCGCTCCAGCATCCGTATCTCGACCTGGAGCGCGTCGGGATTTACGGCCATTCGGCGGGAGGCTACGCATCGACGCACGCCATGCTCCGCTTCCCCGAGTTTTTCAAAGTGGCAGTTTCCTCCGCAGGTAATCACGACCACCGCCTCGACAAAGCGACCTGGATCGAGCGGTACATGGGCCTGCCAGTCGGCGACTATTACTGCGAGCAGGCGAATTCAACGCTCGCCGATAACTTACGCGGTAAACTGCTGTTGATTCACGGCGAAATGGACGAAAACGTCCACGTCGCTTCGACGCTGCAGCTCGTCGATGCGCTCATCAAGGCGGACAAGGACTTCGACCTGCTGCTTCTACCAAACAGGCCGCACGCCTGTACGGATGACCTCTATTTCATTCGCAGGCGTTGGGATTATTTCGTACGCCACCTTCTGGGTAGGGAGCCCCCAGCCTATGTCATCACCCGCGATAGCTGACGCGATCGCACCGTTCCGCAACGAGCAAAGCAGCGATTTCAGCCATCCTGAGACCCGCGCCGCATTTGCGGCGGCGTTGGCACACGTCCGCGCTGAAGAGCTCGGACGTCTGTATTCGCTGCGCATTGGCGGTCGGGACGTCATTCACCCGGAGACTTTCGAGTCGACGAATCCGGCGGCCCCATCAGAGGTTGTCGGGCGCCACGTGATCGCAACTCCGGAGGACGTGGACGCCGCGGTTCGAGCAGCCCACGCCGCGTTCGCGTCCTGGTCGGTGACCACAGCGGAACAGCGCGCAGATTTCCTGCGCCGGGCAGCCGGCCGCCTCCGCGAGAGCCGCCATGACTTCAGCGCGCTGATGGTGCTCGAAGTCGGCAAAGCCTGGGACGAAGCCGACGGCGAGACCGCCGAAGCCATCGATCTGATGGAATGGTACGCACGCCAGATGCTCGAGCTGGCCGCCCCGCGTGAGCTGACACCGTTGCCCGGCGAAGACACGGAGTTCTTCTATGTTCCGCTCGGCGCAGGCGCCGTCATCTCGCCATGGAATTTTCCGCTTGCGCTCGCGACCGGCATGATGACGGCGGCGGTCGTAGCGGGCAATACGGTGGTTTTGAAGCCGGCGTCTGCGTCTCCGACGATTGCAGCCT
>JAFAPL010000247.1 GCA_019247135.1 Chloroflexota bacterium
CCGTCAGTTAAGCCCACGGCCCGCCTCGGCACTACAGCGACATGGCGCTCAAGGTGGGCCACCACTTTGCGCACGTGCTCGCGTGCCGCGCTGGCAACTTGCCGTTCCAGGGGCACAGCAGCCGGCAAGAGCACCGCCCGGCCCTCCAGACGACCGTCACGCAAAGCCGAGAGCGCCAGGTCGGCGTCCTCGAGCGCAAAGCAGCGCGCAATGGGAACGTGCACGCGGCCCTCGGTCGCGAGGTGGACAACCTGTTCCAGCTCGCGCCGTGTATTGCCCAGCGAGCTCAGCACCCTTGTCTCACGGAGCACCAGCTGCAGCGGGTTCAGCCGCAATCGCCCGCTGCCGTAGCCGACGAAGACCAGTCGCCCCTGACGTCGCAGCATGCGCAGGCTGGCCGCGATCGTGTCGTCGCTGCCGACCAGCTCGAACACGACGTGTGCGCCCTGCCCGCGCGTGAGACGCGCGACGTGTATGACGGGATCGCCTTCCGAGGCGTTGACTACCTCGGCGCCGAGTCTGCTGGCCAGAGTCAGTTTTTCCGACGAACGCCCGACAGCCAGCACACGCGCACCTTGCAGGACTGCCAGCTGAATGAGCGGCAGGCCCACCCCGCCGACGCCATAGACGACCACGATCTCTCCTGGCTGCACGTTCGCGACTGCATGGAGCGCGTGAAAGGCCGTGGCCGCCGCGCAGCCCAGCGGAGCCGCCTCGATCGGGTCGAGCGTCGGCGGCAGCGGCACCACGCACGTCGATGGAACGGCCACGTATTCGGCAAATCCGCCGTCCGTCGAGAGTCCTGGCTGCGGTCCCATGTTCGGACACACCTGCTCCTGGCCGTTGAGGCACCAGTCGCACTCGCCGCAGGGCCGGCCGTAATACACCAGCACGCGTTGCGCCACCAGGTCGGGCGGACCGTGGACGACTTCGGCCGCGATCTCGTGGCCGGGGGTCAGTGGCCACACGCCCATGTCGAGCGTGCCGTCGAGCAGTTGCAGCTCCGTGTGGCACACGCCCGCGGCCAGGACGCGCAGCAACACGTCGTCCGATTGGAGCCGCGGCAGCGGCACGCGTTCGACGCGCGGCGTGAGTTCCGGTCCATGCAACCGCACCGCCCGCATACTTTCGGGCAGTGTCTGGAGATCAGATCGTGAAGAAGGAGTGCACATCGACGGTGGGAACGGCCGTTCCCTACCGAGGAGACACTGCTACGCACGTGGATCAGCAACCGTTGAAGCTGAAGAAATGTCGTCCACGTGTGTCCCGCTTCCCTACGCTCGTACTAACGAGATCAGGTTCGAAGAGTTGGTGGGTTGCTCGGTGTTTTTAAGAACTTCCAAACGCCGAGACAGCCGCCTCTCAGCTACTGCTCCCCCGCGGGGACGACCGTATTCTGTTCTCTTAGAGCGCCAGAATTTTAGCAGGACTGTGGCATGAGCCTGTCAGGACAGCTCTGGCAGCAGAACGCCGCGCTTGCTCGCGCAGCACTGGACCATCCATTCGTGCGCACCCTGGCCGACGCCACGCTGCCACGGCCTCTCTTCGAGCAGTACATCCTTCAGGATGCGTTTTTTCTAGAAGCGTTCGCACGCGCCTATGCCCTCGCGCTCGCGCACTGTCCCGATCGCGACGGATTGCAGAGCTTCTTCGCGCTGCTGTCGGGCACCATAGACGAACTCCGCCTGCACGCGTCTTACGCCGAGCGCTGGCGCATTGCCGACCAGCTTGCGAACGTGGTTGCCGCGCCCGCAACGCTGGCGTACACCGATTTCCTGCTCGCCACCGCCGCGCTGGGCAGTGTCGGCGAGACATGCGCCGCGATGACGCCCTGCATGCGTCTGTATGCGTTCGTCGGCCAGTCACTCGCCGCGAGCGCCGTCCAAGCGAATCCGTACATCGACTGGATCCGCACGTATGCGTCGTCTGAGTTCGAAACGCTGGCATCCAGGCTCGAGCACTTGCTGGACCGCTATGGCCAGCCACACGAGCGCGTGAGCGACCTGTATCGGCGCGCTATGCAGCTCGAGCTTGCGTTTTTCGATGCAGCCTACGCAGGCACCGGCGTCGGCGCGGCGCGCTGAACCAGCGAGTAGGGGTCGTCGGCTGCCAGGCCGCAAGCATCAGATCGCTGGCTGGCGGCGGTGCTTCCAGATCGTTCAACATGCAAGTTGAGGGCTATGGCTCCTCAAGCGGCAGCCCGCGGGCATCGTTCGGGCTAGACTGCTGCGTTATGGCGCGCAGGCCGGTGGCAATGACCATCGCTGGCTCGGACTCGGGTGGCGGAGCCGGCATTCAGGCCGACCTCAAGACCTTTCAGGCTCTCGGCGTCTACGGCACCAGTGCCATCACCGCCATCACCGCCCAGAACACGCTCGGCGTCTCTGGCGTCCATGAAATCCCAGTTGACCTGATTGCAAAACAGATCGACGCCGTGGTCGAGGACATCGGCGTGGAGGCCGCCAAAACGGGCATGCTCTCGAGCCCGGAAATCATCGACACCGTTGCCGACCGTCTGCGGCAGCATCACCTTTCACGCCTGGTGGTCGACCCCGTCATGGTCGCCAAAAGCGGCGACCGCCTGCTCCGGGAAGATGCGGTCCAGGCGCTCATCCAGCAACTGCTGCCGCTCGCCGCCGTGCTGACGCCCAATGTCCCAGAAGCGGAAGTCATCATCGGACGCACGATCGCCACGGAGTCGGACGTCAAGCAAGCGGCCCGCGACATCGTCGACCTCGGCCCGCGTGCCGTGGTCATGAAGGGCGGCCACCGCGATACGCCGGAGGCGACCGACCTGCTGTTCGACGGCGAACGCTTCCACGAGTTCACTTCAGAACGAGTCGCCACACGCAACACACACGGCACCGGTTGCACGCTCTCGGCAGCCATCGCCGCCCACCTCGCGCGGGGCGCCGACGTGGTCGAGGCGGTGGGCCTGGCCAAGGCCTACCTGGCCGAAGCGATCCGTCGCGCGACCCCAATCGGGCACGGCCACGGACCCGTGGCGCACGACTGGCTTCTCTCGCGCGAACCTCTACGTGCCTGAGATCCGCATTCGCGCGGCGGAGCCCGCCGATGCGCAAGCGGTCGCCGAAATCTTCGCGTCCCCCACCGTCCAGGCGAACACGCTTCAATTGCCTTTCCAAACCGTCGAACACCATCGCGCACGGCTCGAGGGGACAGACCCGTCCGTGCACCGCCTGGTCGCGGAAGTTGAGGGGCGGGTGGTGGGCCAACTCGGTCTGCACGTGGAGCACAGTCCGCGGCGCAGCGACTGCGCCAGCTTCGGCATGGCCGTCCACGAGTCGTTTCAAGGGCAGGGCATCGGCAGCGCGCTGATGTCGGCGATGATCGACCTCGCGGACAACTGGCTCGGCATCCGACGGCTGGAGCTGCAGGTGTACGCGGACAACACTCCGGCGATAAAGCTGTACGAGAAGTTCGGCTTTGTCACCGAAGGGACGTTAACAGCCTTCGCACGGCGCGCCGGCAAGCTCGTCGACGCCTATTACATGGCCCGCGTGCGTCCGTAATACTTCAAAGCGCCCTGATAAAAAACTGCATTGAACCGAAGGGGGTCTCAATGGGCGCATTCGTAGCGCATCAGACCGCGCGTCTTTTGTCACGTGTGCTGGCAGCGGGCGCGCTTGTGGGCGCAAGCGCACTCTCGCCAGTAACGACGAGCGCCGCCGCGCCGCCGCCGACCTGCCAGTTCCTCACACCGACCGGCGCCCCGAGTCAGATCCAGCACGTCATCCATATCCAGTTCGACAACGTGCATTTCCGACGCGACCTCCCGAACGTGCCCTCCGACCTGGAGCAGATGCCGCACCTGCTCAACTTCATCGAGAGTCAAGGCACGCTGCTCGCCAACGACCACACGCCCCTGATCGCTCACACCGCACACGACCTCGTCACGGGCATGACGGGTCTGTATGGCGATCAAACCGGAATACCCGTCTCCAATAGCTTCGGGTACTACAACAACAGCAGCGTCGGTGCGTACAGCACCTCCACCTTCACGTACTGGACCGACAAGGTCGCGCCAGATCCAGCAGATCCAGGCCGCGGGCTGCCATTCGAGATGATCGACAGCAATCGAAACAACGTGCAGGCGCCATGGGTTCCATTCGTCAAGGCGGGCTGCAACTTCGGCGCGGTCTCGACGGCCAACATGGTGCTGGAGAACAACAGCAACGACATCAACCAGGTCTTCGGCGCAAATTCGCCTGAGGCGAGCGAATCGGCGGGCGACCGCACCAACGACTTCGTCGGCATCGCTGTCCACTGCGCCGACGTATCGTGCAGCACCGTTGGCAGTGGCTCGGCTGGTCACGCCAGACCGGAGCTTGGCGGGCAGGGCCTCGGAGCGCTCTACGGCCACAAGTACGTCAGCTCACAAATCAGCTCCATCACCGAGACGGATGGCACGCCGATCAACGGGTTCAACCAGTCGAATGGCTTCAACCCCACGCCCCAATATACGTTGGGGTATCTCGCTGCACTGCTGAAAGCGGGCGTGCCGGTGGTGTACGGCTATATTGCCGACGCACATGATTCGCGTGTGTCCTGCGCACCGACCTCGCCCACCAATCCGGTGGTCTCCGATACGAACAACGGCCAGCCGTGCGGCGCATTCGCTCCAGGCGAGGCAGGCTACGTCGCACAGCTCAAGCAGTGGGATGACGGCTTCGCGCAGTTCTTCGATGACCTGAACAACAGCGGCATCAATGCATCCAACACTCTGTTCGTCGTCCACGCCGACGAAAACGACCACTACGCTGGAATCCCTCCGTCCAATCCGGGCTGCGACGGAGTGACCAATCCGTGTCAGTACGATCGAACCAGGATTGGTGAGGTCACGACCGACCTACCGCTGCTTCTCAAGCAGCAGAGTCTGTACGACTTCGGCATGACGGGCGGCACCGGGTCGACTCCCGGCACACCGCGCCCTGGCTTCAACAACACGGACACCCCGTACCTCATCGACTTCGACACCGCGCCGGCGTTCTGGCTGAAGGGGCATCCTGCCAATGGGAGCTCCCCTGTGCGTCGACTAGAGGGCGCTCTCGCCGCGGTCAAAGGTGCGGATCTGATCGAAAACAAAGTGACGCGTCTGTTCAGTTTCCTGATCGACGTGCCAGGCATGCGAGCGGTTCACATGGTCACGTCGGACAACGACCGCACGCCGGTGCTGGTTGGTTTCGCCGAGGAAAACCACTTCATTCAGACCACGCCGTTGATCAGTGCGTCCAACACGTCCGGCTGCAACAAGTTCCCCGGCCCGGACGACGCCGAGTGCCTCAGTAACGGCTTCTTATGGCTGCATGGCGACTTTGCGCAGGATATCGATCACACCTGGGCGGCCCTGGTCGGGCCGGGCGTTCGTAAGGCAGGCGTGTCCAACACGTGGGCGGATCACGCGGACCTTCGTCCGACGATGATGACCTTGCTCTGCCTCAAGGACAGCTACGTCCATGAAGGTCGGGCGCTCATCGAGGACCTGGATCGCAGGGCGCTGCCGCAACCGGTTGCCGAGAACCGCGAGGACGTGGCGGAGCTCATGCGAGCGTTCAAGCAGATCAATGCACCGGTTGGCCAGTTCGGACGCGCGGCGATTCGGCTGTCAACCGAGGGGATTCGCAGCGATGACAGGAGCTACGCACGCACCGAGGAGACGCTCACGCGGCTCGTGTCCGAGAGGGACGCCCTGGCCGGGCAGATCCTGTCGCAGATCGACGCGATCCCCGGCTGCGGGAGCTTCAATGCGCGAGACAACCGACTGGACCGTGAGACGCAGCAGGCGCGCAACCTGGTGGATCGTATCCAGGACGCGCTGGACCGCAACGACCGTGACGATTGGCGCGACTGACTAACACTGCTCATTCGCGGGCTGCCGCTGCCAAAGACGGAAAGTCGAACAGTCCGGAAGCACCAGCGCCAGCCCGCGACCGACATGCTCGCGGGCGCAAAACCTCGCGTGAACGACGCCGGCTAGCGCCCGTCGGGAGAAAGCCCGAGCTCGGAAAGCACGTCTGCCGTGTGCTCGCCGAGCGCGGGTACGCCTCGTGGCGGCCGCTCCAGACCAGCGATGTTCATCGGATGGTGCAGCGCCTTCAGCTCCCCAACCGGGCTCGAGACGCTGAACCAGCGCGAGCGCGCCTCGAGCTGCGCGTGATCCAGCACGCCCTGCATGTCGTTGACGGTCCCGAACGGCACGTCGGCTTCGGTCAGCCGCCGCTCGACCTCGGCGCGCGTGGACTGTGACAGCAGTTCCTCGATGAGCGGCTCGAGCACGCCACGGTTCTTCAATCGCAGCTCGTTCGTACAGAAGCGCTCATCGTCCGCCAACGAAGGGCTGCGCAGCACCAGCTCGCACAGCCGTCGCCACTGCCGCTCGTTCTGGACCGCCAGGTTCACGCTGCCGCCCTCACCCACCCGGTAGGCGCCATACGGCACGATGAAGCCGTGCCGCGCGGCGGCGCGCGCGGGCGCACGACCCGTGTACGCGGCGACGTAGGCCGCGGGCATCACCCACTCCACCAGCGACTCCAGCATCGAAATCTGAATGTCGCTGCCCCGGCCCGAGGATTGCCGCTCGTACAGCGCGGCCAGAATGCTGCTGAAGGCGTACATGCCACTCGCGATGTCGGCGACCGAGATGCCAATGCGCGCTGGCTGCTCGGGCGTACCCGTCAGCGATATCGCGCCTGCCTCGCCCTGGAGCAGCAAGTCATAGGCTTTGCGCTCACGGTGCGGGCCATCCGGACCGTAGCCCGAGATGGCACAGCTGATCAGACGTGGGTTGCGCTCGGCGAGCGCCTGGTGCGTCAATCCGAGCCGCTCGGCGGCGCCCGGCCCCTGATTGTGAACGAACACGTCGGCGCGATCGAGCAGGTCCGCCATCACGTCGCGGTCACGCGGCTGCTTCAAGTCGAGCACGACGCTGCGCTTGCCGCGGTTGAGCCACACGAAGTGGGCGCTGAGTCCATTCACGGCCGAGTCGTACGCGCGTGCAAAATCGCCTCCGTCCGGCCGTTCGACTTTGATCACGTCGCCGCCCAGGTCAGCCAGGTGCCGCGTTGCGAGTGGCGCTGCGACCGCCTGTTCCCAGGCGATGATGCGGATGCCCGCCAGCGGCGCGCTCACGCCGGCTCAGCGAGCAGGTAAGGCGACCAGGCGCATCTCGGCAACGCGTTCTTGCAGGTCGCGCAGCTGGCTGTCCAGGTCGTGCGCGTGGCCCCAGTCGCACCGACCGAGCGCGTCGTGAAGCTCCTGGCGTACCCGGTCGAGCTCGCGCTCGCCGGGCACACGCGGGTATCCGAGACTTTGCGCGACCTGCTTGGACATGCGCTGGCCAGGTGGTCGCGACTGAAACGCCCGATAGATGACCTCCGGGACCTGGACCAGCCCCGAGGGATCGGATGGATGGGCGCGCGACCAGGCGCGCACCCAGCGCGCGTACTTACGGTCGGCCCACGGGATGATGTTGTACTCGAAGGTTTCGCGGGCGACCGTCGCGTATTTCCCCAGTTCAGATTCGCGTTCCTGGTCCTGCACGCCTGGCCAGGATGTTAGCCGACTGCGCCGACGAGCTCCTGTTGCTCGTGTGCGCCGCGATCCGCGACCGTTTCCGGCCAGAGCACCCGCAGTACGTCAGCTACGGCGGCAGCGGACTTCAGCGCCCGCTTGCGGTGAGACGGCTTGAGCGCCGCGGGCGCTGTCCGCGCCAGCAGGCGTGCGAATACTCCATCGGCGGCTGGTCTCTCGCTGACGCTCCGCCAGGCTTCGGCCGGCCATTCCCTCAGCGCGCGGGCGAGGGCATCAAGTTGTTCCGCGAGCAGCAGGGCTTCGCGTCGATTTTGTGGCAGAGAGAGGCACGCCTCGAACATCACCTTCCTAGCGTGCCATCCGGCGCATTAGAGCCAGATTGGCCGCGCATCAGAGATGCGTTAACTCTGAGGATGCCCCGAGCGTGTGGGAGGTGCTTACGGCGCCGGAACGTGAACGGGGCCATAAGAGTCGCTGCGCGCGTTAGTTCAGGCCGCACAGACGCTGTAACGCGGTCGCAAGAACCATGGCGCCGCGAGCGGCGTCTTCGGCACTCGTGTATTCGGCCGCGCTGTGCGAGCGGCCGTCCTGACTCGGAACGAACAACATTGCCGTCGGTACGCCCGTCGCCATTACCTGGCT
>JAFAPL010000273.1 GCA_019247135.1 Chloroflexota bacterium
GGATCGAGGCACAGCTCGGCTGGAATGTCGAGGTTGTTCGGCATCCACCACAACCACGAGGTGAATGGGTACCACACGGTGATCGGAGCGACTTGCGGACCGTATGGTTTTCTTGGGAGCGATTGGCACCTGCACCCAAAGTATTCCGCGGAGTGCTGCCCAGACGCTGGGTGGTGGAGCGGACCTTCGCCTGGCTGTGTCAGAACCGGAGGTTCAGTCGAGATTACGAACGACTGTGTACAACGAGCGAGGCCCTCATCTACGCCGCCATGGGTCGACTGATGCTCCGCAGACTCGCCCGAAACTGAGTTTTCAGACAGTTTTTAGGCAGCGGTGACGCAATTGTCCACTCTAAGTACCGAACCTGCCGGCGACACGAAACCGACGCGGCCCCAGGGCTCTACGCGAGGCCGTGATCAGGCATTAGACGCCCATGGTCCTCCACCCGCGGTGCACGTGGACCGCCGCGGATGCCGCAGCTGTGCCCGGCGCCGTTCCGTTCCGGACCGTCATCGCGATCACGTTGACCCGGCTCAACCGCGCGTGGGCGGCACTCCGATGCGCAAGGCGCCTACATCCCGGCGAGGTGCTCCAGGCCTCCGAGATCTACTCGGCGATCGGCATGAATCCGCGGAGTGTCACAGGCATCCTCTCCAGCATCACTCGCCGCGCACGCCGATTCGGCTACACCCGTTGGTTTTTTGACTGCCGCAGAACCTACCCCAGCTCCCACGAGTTCGAGTGGCGTGTGCGGGCCCGCGAAGCGCGCCACCTGGGCGAGCACTTCGAGGCGCGCGGCCGCCGCAACGACGACGTCAGCTTGTGAACTCGGGCCCGGCACCCATGTCTATGCCGCGCGATCACAGCAACCCACGCGACCGCTGCCAGCACTGCTGGCGCGGACTGCGCGCGGTGAGGCATCGAACCCGTTGCGCCCGCGTCCCAGGACGCCCTCCCAGGGCATCATGGCGGCGGGGATGGCGTGAAGAGGTCTCGCCGGCCGGTCTGCGGCGCTGTCCCGGACAGAGGGTCGGTTCACCGAAATACGGCACGACCGACCCGCCTTGGCCAGCTTTCAGTCTGATTCGACCCAGCGCGACCAAGCACCCGCGATCGGCCACGTGTCCACCCACCACCAGCCGCCGCATGTCTCGCAGGACGGCAGTTGACGCAGGGTGCCGATCACGACGTGTTCGATCTGTTCGGAAGCTGGCGGTCGGCCGCACCAGGCACAGGTGAGCTGTTCGAGTTGCTTGCGGCGTCGAATGCGCGCAATGACCTCGGCGGTCAGCGATGGCGAAAGTGGGCGCGTCGGCGGAGGACCTGTGATGCTGGGGCTGGCCATCGGTTCGCAGCCTATCTCAAGATAGCGGCTGGCCGTCGGGGTGTGCCTGCCACCACGGATCGCGCTCGAGCAGCTCGTCGAGGACATTCTCCGGCACGTTGTCGGCGGGCCCGCGGTACATCGCCCAGAACCGCACCAGGTAATCGTCGGCGACCACCGGTGCTGCCTTGTGACGGTCGTCGGCGTGCTCCATGCACCAGCTGACGAACAAGTCGACGAACATCTTGGCCGCGGCCTCGACAGCTTCCCTGGACGGCTCCGGTGTCGCGACGGCCTGCAGCCAACCATCCGCCTGCAGGCGGTACGTGCGCTTGGGCGGCGACCGGGACGCGGCCACAGCGCGCGAAGGGCTGGGCCGGCCTGAGGTCGGGCTCCATCCATCAAGCATGCGAACCGTTCTCCAGGCGCCAGCACAGGCTTAGCGGTGGCCAATCGAAACACCCGAGGCAGGCCTGCTGGGGTGCTCGAGTCAGCGCCCGTGCGGTGACGAGCAGGGCCCGCCCAGGACCGCTCACGGCCGGTCTCTCGAGATCCAGACGATGTCTCGCGCGGCCTGCACCACGGCATCCGCGTCGAGCCCGTCGGTCTCGGCGATGGCTCGCAGCTCGGCCTCATAGGTTATGGGCTGCAGTCGCGAGTAGAGCTGTAGCAGGTCAATCACGCGGCCCGCGCACGCAGCGATGGCGCGATAGTCGCCGCGCTGCATCGCCGCCGCGATGGCCGTTGTGAGCGTCACGTCGAGCGTCGTCAGACGACCCAGGATGTCGAGGTCGGCAGCTCGCGATGGGTCTCGGCGTGACCGGCGACCTGCTCAAGAAGGTACTGGCCGGCGTGGCGTCGAACCGCGTCGTCGTCGAGCTGAAATTGCCGCGCTATGCCGCGGTATGAACTCGAACGGTCGGCCAGCAGCCGGTCAATCGCCTCACGCTCGCGGTGCCCACAAACAGTGCAGCGACGCGGCATGCCGCCAGTCTACGCCGTGTATTCAGATAGTAGTGAAGCAGCAATGAAGCAGACCGGAAGCAGACTCGATTCGGGCTGGACACAGACCGGACATCGCCGCGGCACACCGTCGATCCCGCGGACCCGGCCGACGAGCCGACGAGCAGACCGCCTACCCTCTAAAGACCGCGAGCCCAAGCGCTACCGACGCACGGCTCGCACCCAGGCCAGACAGGGAAACACCAGTGGCCCAGGGCACCTACCAGTCTAGTTCGCTCAGCCCAGGCCAACAGCGCGTCGCAGACCTCAATCGCGAGCTCGACGGCGAACGCGCGTGTCTCGTGAAAGGAGCATGGTGGCTCGCGTCGGGCGAGCTGCTGGACTATCGGCCTTTGCTCGCCCGACGCGACTATGACTACGAGTATGTCGGCACGGTACTGTTTTTCGGCGGTAAGGACGCTTGGCTCGCGCAGATTGACGGCAACCGCTGTCCGCCCGACGAATGGATCGCCAGCGCGTGGCTGCGCGAAACGACCAAAGCGGCGCGCGAGGCCTTCAACACCCGGTTTCTCGACCAGGTCGACTCAAAGCGAGAATTACCGGAAGCTGAGCGAAACCGTCGCGCGATCGCCCTCAGAAAGGCCTACTTTCAGCGGCTATCGCTCAAAGGGCAGGCGGCGCGCCGCGCGGAGGCGAAACGGCGCCAGGCGGCTACTTCAGTCGATCCGCCGGCGACAGGCGCCGGTGCGCCTTGACCGCCCGCTCGGCCGCGGCTGAGCGTCCGGACCGACCCACCATCTCGCGGGACTTCCAGCCCATCAGCATCAACAGGTCGGTCTCCTGTCCACCTTTGGCAAGCCAATTGTGGGCGAAGGTGTGCCGGAACAGGTGCGCATGGGTGCTGACACCCGCTTCCGCGGCACGCCGGCGCAGCATCAGGTCGACGGCGTATCGCCCATCGGCCCGCTGCGGCCAAGCCAAAGGCGTCCTGCTCGGGTTGCGCGAGGCGGTGCTGGGCGCGAACGCGCAGATAGCGGTCGAGCGCCTGGGCCACGCGGTGGCCGATCGGCATGCGACGCGGGCGATTGCCCTTGCCGATGACGTCGACCAGATTGTTGTCTAGGTCGACGTCGCCGACCTTCAGGTAGGCCAGCTCGGAACGGCGGACCCCGGTGTCGAACAGCATCAGCAGAATCGCGGTGTCGCGAATGGCCATGAACGCCCGCTCGCCGGTTTCCCCACGACGCACCTTGCACGTCTTGAGCAGTTTCTTCACGTCCTCCGCGGCGTGGACCGGTGGCGGCGTGTCGACTTCCTGGGGGCGCTTGATCTTCGCGAGTGGACTGATCTTGATTTCGTCGTCTTCGACGGCCCAGTCAAAGAAGGCCTTGAGGCCGCGGAAGCGGGTGCTAACTGAGGCCGGCGCCTGCGTCTGGCGCAGTTACTCGAGCCACTCTTCGCAGTGTTCGCGGGTAATGTTGGCCAGCATCAGCGGCATCCGCCGGCCGTCCAGGAAGGTGATGAAGTTCGCCACGCTGATGCTGTAGATGCGCACCGTGCGGGCGACAGGTTGCGGGCGCGTAGCGAACGGACAAACGATTTACCGAGCATCGGCAGGTCGCTCTGTGCGCTGAGCGAGGCCGATTCCGGCATCGACTGGGCTTGCGGGGCGTTCTGGCGGTCGTCCTGGACGCGGGGCTTGAGGCGGGTCGAGGCGGGCATTCGAGGGTTCTCGGGCGCATGTTACGTGTCGAGTTCGGTGTGGCAAATTGACGCGGAACAAGATTGGCGGATCCGAATTACCGTGTCGATCGATGTGGCAAATGAGACCAAGTTATCCTATCGAGATCGGTTGCGAGTAACAAGAAACCCTTCGAGATTTGGTCATACCACGTCGAGCTTGAGATTGGAATGGTTCACCTCAGCGGGTGAGCGTCGCGACCGATTCCACGTGGTAAGTCTGCGGGAACATGTCCACTGGTTGGACCTCGTCCAGGGTGTAGCCGCCGTCGACCAGGACGCGCAGGTCGCGGGCGAGTGTGGATGGGTCGCACGAGACGTACACGATCCGCTTCGGCCGCGAGCCGAGGAGCGCGCTGAGGACGTCCGGATGACAGCCTGCGCGCGCGGGATCGAGGATCACCGTGTCGGGACGGCCATCCAGCGACGGCAGCGCGTGCTCGGTTTTCGCCTCGATGAAGCGCACGTTCGGTAGATCTGCCGCGTTGGCGCGGGCGTCGCGCAC
>JAFAPL010000274.1 GCA_019247135.1 Chloroflexota bacterium
CTGCACGATGCGAGACCGGTGCTGCTCGATCTCGGTGCTGCAGATGCAGTCGACATCAGCAGCTGGGCAGAGCGTGTGCGGGTGGTGCGCGCCGAATACGACGGTGCGTGGGAGCTGCCGGTTCTGGGCCGCGTCAGCGCTCCCAGCGCTGTGCTGATCCGGCCCGACGGACACGTGGGCTGGGTGGGGGAGGAGAGCGCTAGCGGCCTGCGTGAGGCGCTCGTCAGGTGGTGCGGACCGCCATCCGCGCTGTAGCAAGCGGGCGCGTGCAGAGGCTGGGTCTGCTGCATTAACCAAAATTCACTTGCATTCGCCGAGGGCATGTCGCGGTTCGCATACAGCCGGCACAGGGTTGTGACCCGGCATCCGACAGCCTGCAGCAGCCACGCTGAGATCTTTCCCAACGAACTGCGCGGCCTGGGTCTTGGCTGAGGAATAGACGGCGCGCTTTCCCTTTTCCCCGGCAGCTTGAGGGCAATTCCATGCAGGGCCAGGAGTGGCAACGTCGCCCGCTCATGAGCGCAGCTGTGCGCCTGGCCGTCTTTCTGGCGCCGATCGCTGCGTCACTGGTGATCGCAGCACTCCTCAGCCGCGCCCTGCCCCGCGCGGACAGCGCCCTGTCGGCTGCGCTGTGGATCGGAGTCGTGGTGCTCGGTTCGCTGGCGACGCTGGTCCTGTTCGAGCGCGGTGCTCGGCGTCTCCTGCCCCTCGCGGCGCTGCTGAACATCTCACTGGTTTTTCCTGACAAGGCACCCGCCCGTTTCGCGGTCGCGCGCCAGACCGGCAGCCCCGCCGACCTCCGCCGCCGGCTCGAGGAGGCTCGCGCCACCGGGCACACGAATGACGCCCAGGGGATGCAGACGGTCGTCGAACTGGTGCTTGCTCTCAGTGTCCATGACAAGGGAACGCGAGGTCACTCTGAGCGGGTTCGCGTATTCACCGACCTGATCGCCGACGAGCTCAAGATCGATGAGTCGGGTCAGGCGCGGCTCCGTTGGGCAGCGCTGCTGCATGACGTCGGCAAGCTGGAGGTCCCGGCGACGATTCTCACAAAGCGTGGGAAGCCGGACGATACCGAGTGGGCTGTCCTCCACCGCCACCCGGAGGAAGGCGCCCGGCTGGTGGCGCCCCTGCTGCCCTGGCTCGGGGAGTGGGGCCGAGCCGTGGAGCAGCATCACGAGCGTTGGGACGGCGAGGGCTATCCGCACGGCCTGAAGGGCACGGAGATCTGCCTGGCGGCGCGGATCGTGTCGGTGGCCGACACCTACGAGGTGATGACCGCGCCCCGCCCCTACAAACTGCCGATGAGCGTCAAAGCATCGCGCCAGGAGTTGATCCGGGTCGCGGGGACGCAACTCGATCCCATCGTTGTGCGGGCCTTTCTCAACATCTCCGTCGGCCGGCTCTGGCGGGCGATCGGATTCGGCGCCTGGATCGCTCAGATTCCCGCGTTGAGCCGCTTGTTCTCCGGCTTCGGACGTCTGAGTGCAGGGTTGCCTTCGGGGGCGGCGGCCACCGCGATCGCGGGAATGCTGGCCGTCGGCAGCCTGAGCGGGACCGGGCTCATCGGTCGGGGACACCCCGTGCCGGCTGGCCCACCGGCAACTTCCATGCAACAAGTGGGCCCCCAGACGGATGGCGGTTCTTCATCGCCTGGATGGAGCGGCGCGAGTCCGAGCAGTCAGTCGCGGCCATCCGCCGGACCATTGCCGTCGGGCAGCTCGTCTAGTCCGGCGCCGACGCCCAGAAGCGGAGGCCAAGGCGGCCAGCTGGTGTCTGGCGGCTCTTCCGGCACTGAGCCCTCGCCCCGGCCCACACCCACGCCGATCCCGACATCGACCCCAACGGCGACGCCGACGTCTACCCCAACGCCACCCACGCCGACGCCGCAGCCGGCGAGCACGTGTACTCCCAATGTCTCCGGCGACCCCTGCAACAACTCCTCAGCGGCCTGCACCAGCTGGTGCAACAACAACAACCTCACGGTCTGCACTCAGTACTGCGAGGGCAACAACAACGTCGCCTGTCTCTCCTACTGCTACGGCAACAACAACAAGGCATGCCAGCACGACTGCCACGGAAGCAACAACCCGATTTGCACGCAGAACTGCTACAGGACTGACGCCAGTGCCGCTCAACTGCACGGCAACAGCGCGACCATCGTGCTGTTCCGCGCTCAGCAACCCCCGCCAGGATGGCGCCGCA
>JAFAPL010000295.1 GCA_019247135.1 Chloroflexota bacterium
CGGACGCGGTGACGCGGGGGGAGGCGCACGTACGGCACGTAGCCTCCTCGTTGGAAGCTCCAACTTTCAGCGAGGGAGGCCGACGTGCCGCAGAGGAGATTATCGATGCGCCGGATTACCGAAGTCTTGCGCCTGGTCGCGCAGGGCCTCAGCTACCGCCAGATCGGCCAGAGTCTCAACGTGAGCCCGTCCACCGTTCAGGGCTATGTCAAACGCGCGCAGCGCGCTGGTCTGAGCTGGCCGCTGCCCGAGGAACTGGACGGAGTTGCGCTCGAGGAGCGGCTGTTCAAGCGCAGCGAAGACGACCTTCGACCCGGACGTCCCGAGCCTGATTGGCTGGAGGTGCACCGCCAGCGGAAGCGTGGCCAGCATGTGACGCTGCAACTGCTGTGGTTGGAGTACAAGCAGGCCAACCCGGACGGCTTGAGCTACACCCAGTTCTGTGTGCACTACCGCCACTGGCGCGGCCGCCAGGACCTGGTCATGCGCTTCGAGTACGTGGCTGGCGAGCGCATGTTCGTCGATTTCTGTGGCGATACGCTCGGGATCACCCAGCCTGAGACGGGCCAACTCTGGCGAGCGCCCGTGTTCGCCTGCGCCTTGGGTGCGAGTGGCTACCTCTACGTGGAGGCCACTGGGAGTCAGAATCTCGCGTGCTGGCTGGGCGCCCACGTCAATGCGCTGAACGTGTATGGCGGTTCGGTTCGCGTCGTAGTCCCGGATAATCTGAAGTCGGGCGTCACCAAAGCGTGCTGGTATGACCCGGAGCTGAACCCCGGCTACCTGGAATTGGCCGAGTTTTTCTCGATGGCCGTGTTGCCTGCCAGGCCATAACCACCCACGCGACAAGGCGGCGATCGAGGCAGCCGTACAGGTCACTGAAGACTGGGTGCTGGCCCCGCTGCGCAACCGTCAGTTCTTCTCGTTGGCCGAAGCCAATGCGGCCATCGCCGAGCAATTGCTCATGGTCAACCAGCGTCCCTTCCGTGGCCAGCCGACCTCACGCCGCGCGTTGTTCGACGAGCTCGAGCGGGCGGCGCTCCAGCCGCTGCCCTCGGTCCCCTTCGAGCTCGCCGAGTGGAAGTCGGGCAAGGTGAACATCGATTACCACGTGGAGTTCGATACGCGCTACTACTCTGTGCCCCACCAGTTAGTGCATGAACCGGTCGACGTGCGCGCCACGGCGCAGGTCGTCGAGATCCTGCACCACCATCGACGCGTCACCAGCCACGTGCGCGACTACAGTCGGCGGCGGTTCATCACCAAGCCCGAGCACATGCCCGCGTCACATCGGGCACACCTGGAGTGGACGCCGTCCAAGCTGGTCGCGTGGGGCGCCAGCATCGGACCGCCAGTTGCCGAACTGATCACCACCATCCTGACTACACGCCGGCATCCGGAGCACGGGTATCGGGCGTGCATGGGCCTCAAGCGGCTGGTCAAACGCTACGGCGGCGAGCGCGTCAGCGCCGCCTGCCAGCGCGCGCTAGCCATCAATGGCGTCTCGTACACCAGTGTGCACTCGATCCTGAAGAGCGATCTGGACCGCGTGCCGGTCGTCGTTGAGGTGCCTGCCAAGGTGGTGCCCATCCAGCATGCCAACCTGCGCGGACCGGCCTACTACCAGCAAGCCCTGGCACTGCTGGAGGCGTGAGCCCATGCTGATCAATCAGACCCTCGACAAACTCGAGACGCTCGGGTTGTTCGGCATGGGGCTCGGCCTCCGCGAGCAGCTCGAGTCCAGCCAGTATCTCAGTTTGAGCTTTGACGAGCGACTCGGTCTGCTGGTCGACCGCGAAGCTGAAGCGCGCGATAGCCGCCGCCTGGCCCTGCGGCTGAAAGCCGCCAAGCTACGCCAGGAGGCGTGTGTGGAGGACATCGATTTCAGAGCGCCGCGCGGACTGGACCGCTCGGTGATCATGAGTCTGGCGCAGGCGAACTGGGTGAGCGCCAAGCACAACCTCTTAATCACCGGGCCGACGGGTGCCGGCAAGTCATTTATCGGCTGCGCGCTGGCGCATGCCGCCATCCGTCGTGGACACACCGCGCTGTACATGCGCACGCCGCGGCTCGTGGCCGATCTGGCACTCAGCCGCGGAGATGGACGCTATGTGCGACGTCTCGCACAGCTGGCTAAGGTGGGCGTGCTGGTGTTGGACGATTTTCTGCTCACCCCGCCCAGCGTCATCGAAGCCAAGGACCTGCTGGAGGTGATCGACGATCGCAGCCAGGTGCGTTCGACGCTGGTCATCAGCCAACTGCCGATCGAGTCCTGGCATCCGTCACTGGCTGCTGGTGATCCCACGTTGGCGGACGCCATCTTGGATCGCCTGATCCACGACGCCCACCGGCTGGCCCTGAAGGGCAGCTCCATGCGTCGCCGTCAGCCACCAACGGAGGAACCCTCGAGTGCGTAATACCGGACTACTTCATTCTTATGTAATGGTTGCGCATGCCAGCCAATAAGGCGCGTCGCACTGACCTGAGCAACCGAGCCGGCCGACCGCATGGCGTCATCTACCGCCAGCAGTACGTGCGCTGCGGCAAAGCTGGCTGCCGTCGCTGTCCACCCACCGGGCCCGGCCACGGACCGTACTGGTATGCCTTCTACTGGGACTACCAGCAGCGAACGCGCAGCTTCTACGTCGGCAAGACCTTGCCCGCGGGGATCGAGCTGATCGGTGGACCAGACCAGACTCCATCCAGCCAACTCAGCCAAGGAGGTGCTCACGCCTGAACTCGCGACCCGGGCACTGCTACCCGGGATCGACGCGAAGGCCGCTCGCTATCATGCCACCCGGGAGGTAAATCAACCGCACTCAACTCCATCGACCATTCGCCATAACCTCCTCGACGCCGCCAATTCGGCCCCAGCTGTTCGGCACCGAAGTGACCGTTCGGCTTCCGCCGAAATCAGCGTTCGGCATCAGCCGAAACAGGCGTTCATCTTCGCCGAAATACACAGGTGGGACGTTCACGCGAATGCCAACTCGGCCGAGCTGACCTGAAGGACGTCACACGCTGGATCGACTCCTATCGCCAAGCGCTCGAAGCTCGGCTCGAAAGCTTCGGCGCGTACGTGGAAGCGCGTACAGCAAGGGACCAATGAC
>JAFAPL010000297.1 GCA_019247135.1 Chloroflexota bacterium
TGCGGCGCACCGCCGCGTGGTTGACGGAGTCCTGGCCCATGTAGATGCCGCGCTCCCACGACCGCCGGAGCGGGTCCTCGACCTTCACCACCAGGTGGCCGATGCCGTGGATCAGCATGTCGAGCGTCTCGCCGTCCTGGACCGGGCCGAGGCCCTCGTGGTTGGTGCCGCACGCGATCACGTCGCCCGAGCGCAGCGTGAGCGTGCGGGAGGCGAACTCGACCAGCTCGGGGACGCGGTGCTCCATGTCGTCGGTGTTGTAGTTGTGGCGTAGCTGGCCGTCGTTCCAGAACTGGACCCACACGGCGTTGGGGTCCTCGATCTCGTCGGCCGTGGTGATGCACGGTCCAATGGGGAGGAACGTGTCGAACGATTTACCCAGCCACGTACCGCGACCCCACGTGGAGCGACCCTCGCCACGGCCAGTGATGTCCATCATGCCGGTGTAGCCAAAGACCGCGCTGCGCCAATCGCTTTCCGAAACATTCCGCGCGGGTCCCTTGAGGACGATGCCGAGCTCCGCTTCGTGCATGAACATCCATGGCACCGTGTAATCTGGCAGATGAATAGTGTCGCCGGGCCCGATCGCGGCATCCGGGTTCTTCAGGAACATATTCAGTGGCCGTGCCTCGCGCTGGGCGTGCTCCCAGTAATTGGCAATGCAGCACATGACCTTGTTGGGGCGCGCAAGCGGCGCACGTAGACGGACGCGCTCCAGCGCAATGCGTTCGGCATCGCCCACTGCATGTTCCAGCGCAGGTCGCAGTTGGTCGAACATGTCGATCAGTGTTTCCATGCGGCGTTGGGCCGAGCGAGCGGGTGGTACCAGCGCGTCGAGGTCCACGACCGAGTCGTCTATCAACGCGCCGGGCAGGACGCGGGAATCGCGCTCGAACAGAACGAGCTTCATACCGCGCTGCCCACCATGGCCGCCACGTTCACTGCGAGCCGTCCAATGCCATCAATCTCCACCTCGATGCGATCGCCATCTGCCAGTGGCCGCTGTCCATCCGCCGCACTTCCGCAAGCGAGTACATCGCCTGAATGGAGGGTCATGACAGTGGTGACGAACTCCAGCTGTTCGCCAATCGAGTGGCTCGCATCCGCGATCGCATAATCCTGGGCCGCATCCCCGTTTTGCCACGAGCGCACGCGCAGTGCTGTTGGATCTGAGAACTCGTCCAGCGTGACAATGCACGGTCCGAGTGGACCGAGCGTGTCAGCTTTCGAGAGCCAGTAGTCGCGGCCGAACTGCTGATCACCTCGGGCCATGACGTCGATGACGCACGTAAACCCGAAAACAGCGTGTTGCCAGTTGGCCGCCGACACATTCTTCGCAGGTCCGCGTACGACCAGTCCAAGCGACGCCTGTGGCACGAATTGCCACCTGGAGTCGACGGCGGGCAACCGGACGGTATCCTCCGGACCGACCACAGACTCGGCGCTTTTCAGCGTGGCCAACAATTGCTGCGCAGGGGCGGAGGCGCCGTAGGTCGCGGTAGTGACGACAATCTTGCCGGGCGCTGGCACCGGCGGCAGCAGGCGCACTTGGGCAAGTGGTAGTGCCGCCGCGTCTTGCCGCGGGCGCGCGGTGTCAGCCGAGTTGATCAGCTGCCGCAGTTGCTCCTGAGGAGTATCACCGGTCAGGGTGCCCTCCAGCGGCAGGATAGCTTCACCGCGCAAGATACCATAGGCTGGAGTAGTCCCCGAGCGCTCGAAGAGTACAAATTTCATGCTGCGACTCCGCTTCTCCCGAACAGGTCGATCGTGGCGTCGTGGGCTCCGCGACCATCAATCAGCCGATTATGCCCGCCCTGCCCGCGCGTTGACTCATTGCTGATCGATATGCCTGCATAACTATTTGCAATGCACAGCGCAGCCGCACACTGGCCTTTGCTGGCCAGTAGGTATCTAGGCGGCCAACTATCCGGGTCAGTCCACGCAGCGATTAACGCGCCGTGCGCCACACATCCGCGTACGGCTCCATGACCCGCGGCTGCCGATTCGGATCAGTAATCTGCTCCACTTCGGCGGTATATTCGACGGTGTTGCCTTCGGGGTCCTTGTAATAGGAGAACAGGTTGTTGCCGAACAGGTGTCGGCCTGGCCCCCAGGCCCGCGGAATGCCGCGTTCACCGGCGTAGAAGACAGCCTTGATCCACTCCTGCCAATCACGCATTTCAAACGCGGCGTGGTGAAAGTTCGGCGTGCCGTCGCGGGCTTCCCCGAATGCGAGTGAATGGTGGTTGGCGTTGCAGGCCCAGAAGCTCAGCCCACCGATAAAACGATCGGTCAGCTTGAAGCCAAGTGCCTGGTTGTAGAAGGTTTCGCTGGCTGCCTGATCGCGCACGTTGAGCACGACGTGATTCAAGGCGGTCGGTTTGATCTCGTCCTGCCGGAACGGATCGCTGATTGTCTCGACGCCGGCGACGAGTTCGACGAGAAAGCCATCAGGGTCACGCAATCGCAGCGCCCGCTTGACGCCTGGCTCCAGGTCGGCTGTGGGTGGCGTGACGATCTCCACGCCTTTTGCCAGCAGCTCTTCGTGAGCGCGGTCGATGTCGTCGACCGAGGGGACCTGCAGCGCGACGTGGTGTAGGCCTGCGTCGTCGCCTTCGGTGAGGGTGAGTACGTGATGATCGGGGCCGTCGGCGCGGAAGAACATCTCACGACCGAACTCGTCGACGCGTTCGAGGCCCCAGCGATCGTTGTAGAACTCGGCCTGGGTGCTGAGGCTCTTGGCCTGAAGCCCCACGTGGGCCAACCTGGTTACCTGCACCATGTGAAGCGTTTGTTCCTCCTGTGCAACGCTAATCTACGGCAGCGACGCTGCTGGTGCACATTTGCGTTGGTTATGCCCGTATGCTGCCGCCCGATGGTTCGCCCGCGAGGCGTCGAGGCCACGGCCGTGCAGGCACCACTGCCGTGAGGCACGAGTCGCTGAGTGAGTCGGAGCCTGCATATCCACCCGCGATGGTGGCATAACCACTCGCAATGCCTCTACGCGGCTGAGAGGCGCTAGTCTTTGGCAGCAACGCCGGCGGAGGTGCACACATAGCGGTGACGCTAACAATCGACGAAATGGTTCAGCGCGCTCGCGGGTTACTACCGAGATTGCGCGAACGCGCAGCTGCCACCGAAGCGCTTGGCCAGCTTCCGCCGGAAACAGTCGCGGATTTCGCCAGTGGCGGCTTCTTCCGCGTCCTGCAACCGAAACGCTTCGGTGGCATGGAGTTGGACTACGGTCGCACCCAGCTGGAACTGTGCACCACTCTTGGAAGGGCGTGCGGCTCAGCCGCCTGGGTGCAGATGGTGGTCGCCTGCCACGCGTGGTGCCTGGCGATGTTCCCCGAGGCCGCACAGCAAGCAGTCTGGGCCGAGGATCCTGAGACGCTGGTCGCCTCCGCATTCGGATTCACCACCGGTCGAGGGCGACAGGTCGAGGGTGGCTACTGGGTGGAAGGCGACTGGGTGTTCTCCAGTGGCAGTAACCTGTGCAAGTGGATCATCCTCGCAACGCTGGTGGAGCAGACGGGTGGTCCACCACAACAGATCTGGACGCTGCTGCCGCGCAAGGACTGGGAAATCCTGGATACCTGGCACGCCGCGGGACTCAAAGGCAGCGCCAGCAACGACATCCGCGTCAAGGGTGCGTTCGTGCCATCCGAGTTCACGCTTGACGCGCCGTTCGCACGTACCGAGCCGACGCCCGGCAGTGCGATCAATCGCAATCCAATGTACGCGTTACCATTGGGTGGCTTCTTCTTCTTCAACGTGACCACTGAAGCACTGGGCATTGCGCGCGGTGCGATTGATGCCTTCGCGGATCAGCTCGCCGGACGGGGTGATCGCCCCAACCTGTACGGGCGCCACGTCCGGCTGGCCGAATCAGCCGTGGAACTCGACGCCGCCGAGGCGCTTGTCCGCTCGGATGTGGATCACATCGATCGAATTCTGCACGACGGCCTGCCCGTCGAACCGGCGTTCCAGGCAAAACTGGGTCGCGACCTCAGCTTCATGGTGAAACTATGTGCGCAAGC
>JAFAPL010000298.1 GCA_019247135.1 Chloroflexota bacterium
CTCATATCCTGCAATGTTGAACATATCGCAGTCGACCAGCAGCGCGCGTATGTCGTATGCTCAGACTGCCGAGTTCGCGGGAGTAGCTCAGTCTGGCAGAGCGCCTGCCTTCCAAGTAGGAGGTCGCGGGTTCGAGCCCCGTCTCCCGCTCCATCAACGGCGCGCGCCGCGACTCGCTCGAGCGGCACGCACTCTGGTTCCTGCTTCGGTGGCGTACGCCTCAGCGTCGGCGTGGGTCTTGATTCTGCTGAAGCGATCGGTGGCCGCCCTCTGGCGCGCCGGATCGCCCGCGGCGAGTTCGAGATCGGCCTTGTGCAGAGTCGCCAGAAACCCGTGCACGTTGCCTACCTCGGGCAGGGGTTGGTCACCAACGTCGCGCTGGACCAGGCTCGCCGCCAGCGGCTGCAACTCGGCAGGCGCTGGCTGGTTGAGCGTCGTCGGACAGTCCGTCCTCGGCGCGCCTAGCGAAAGCAGATCCAGCACAGCGTTGGCGGATGCGTCACGCCTGGTCAGCGCAGGCAGGCCATACAGTTTTTCCAGAGTGGCAAGAACCGACGCGTGGTCGTACACCGTGTGATCCACTGAGCCTCGTGCAATCAGCGGAGAAACGACGACCGCGGGCACACGCGCTCCGTACTGTTGGAAGATGAAGCCCGCCGAATTGATGCTCACGTCCTTGGGGCTTCCATCATCCGGAGCCGGCGCGGAACCAGGCGGAAACGAATCGTAAAATCCGCCGTGCTCGTCGTACGTGATGATCAGCAGACTTCGGTTCCAGAGCGGCGAGTTTCGAATCGCTTCGTAGGTTGCTTTGATGAGCGCTTCGCCACGGGCAACTCCGTCCAGTGGATGCTGTGACGAGCCACCGATAAACGATCCACCAACCACGTCGCCATAGTTCGGCTCGATGAACGTATAGCTATACGGGTATTCGGCCTGCAGATCGGTGGCAAAGCGTGAAAGCGGGTTTGTGTGGAGCAGAAACGAGACGCCCTTCAGCGCGGCCACTTGCGGGATGCCGCCCAGCAACGGACCGTTCTCATCCACGTAGACGTGCCACTGCCGTCCAGCTCTGGTCAGCGCGTCGAAGATCGACGATCCGCTCGGATAGACGAATCCTCCGCCAGACAACTCCCACTTCGAAATTGTCGCGCCGGAGGGGGTGTTCGCCCAGCCGCCGGAGGACGCGCCGTGCACAAAGAAGCGGTTGGGCCAGGTCGGACCTGGAACCGAGGCGAACCAGTGGTCGCACACGGCGAACTCGGTGGCAAGCTGGTAGATGACTGGTAGCTGCTCGGCGGTCGCAAAGCATTTCATGATGTCGCCATACTGCGCCGGGGCGGGCAGCTGGGGATGCTTCGCCGTGATTCCCGACGGACTCGTGGCAAAGTTGGCGACAAAGCCCGAGTTGTTGATTGGCTGGGGGTAGGGCTGCCAGGCAACTTGAGTTGCGCCCTCTCCACATAATTGTTCGAGCACATCCCGAAACTCGTGACCGGGATCGCTCGACATGCTCGGCGGCGCGGGTGAGCTCACCGAAAACGTCTGGCCTGCGAACGTGTTCGAGTCGGCCGTGGTCGCATGCGTAATTCCGGCGATTCCGGACATGGCGAACACGTTGTCGAACGAGTGATTTTCGAGCATGAGCACGAAGACGTGATCGACGGCCGCGGCGAGTGGCATAGCGTCTAGCAAACTGATGATAGGCGTCCGTGTGGCTGGGCCGTCGCGCGATGGTGTGCGTATCCTGTTGCGGATGGGAGCCTCGGGCATGCGAGCAGCGCCAGTCGGGCTCCTTCGGCACCTGCGACGGGCGCGGGACTACATTGACAGCCATTACCTGGAGGAACTCGATCTCGACGAGCTGTCAAGGGTGGTTGGCGTCTCCAAATTCCACCTGGTGCGCAGCTTCAGCGCGACCTATGGCGAGACCCCCATGCGGTATCTGACCAGACGACGTGTCGAGCGCGCGCAGGATCTGTTGCGCGTGGCGAACCTCACCGTCACCGAGGTGTGTTGCGCGGTCGGGTTCGCCAGCCTCGGCTCGTTTTCGGCGCGCTTTACCCAACTGGTTGGGGAGAGCCCTACGGCGTATCGCAATCGCTGGGCGGCGCGCGGCGGCGCGCGGGTGCCCGGCTGTTACCTGTTCATGTGCGGCGTGCTGGACCCCGGCGGCATCACCGGGCGGCGGGCTAACACTCGCGCAATTTGAGAGAAGCTCGTTGAACAGCCCTCGGATTACCGTCTGAGCATGATTACCAATGTCTCGCTTGTGACGGTGTACTGTCTCGACCAGGACGCGGCGCGCGACTTCTATGTCGACGTGCTCGGCTTCCAAACACGTACCGATGCCACCACCGGCGACGGGTACCGCTGGCTGACGGTCATACAGCCTGATCATCCGGAGCTGGAACTCACGCTCATGACGCCAGGCCCACCGCTCGACGCCGAAGGCGCAACCTTTGTCCGACGGCAGCTCGAGAAGGGTCAGATGGGCGGGCTGGGATTGAGGGTGGACAACTGTCGCAAGACGTATGAGGAATTCCAGGCGAAAGGGGTGACCTTTCTCCAGGAGCCGGCCGACCGACCGTACGGGGTCGAAGCCGTCATGCGGGATAACTCAGGGAACTGGCTCGTGCTCATCGAGCCCAAGGAGTTCGACGCCGCGGAATGGAGTCGTTAGCAGCCGGACGAAGCTGTCGAGGCTGGCTGCGCCCCGAATGGGTCTCGGGATCGGCTGGTGGTTACTGCTCGTCGCTGGGCGGCGGGCGGCGCAGCCGTTTGACCGTGCCGCGACGCGCCTTGTCGTCCATGCGAGCCCGGCGCGCGCTGCGGCCAGGTCGCGTCGGCCGCCGCGGCGGCGGAGCGGGCGCGAGTGCGGCGGCTACGCGCTCGCGCAGACGCTCAGCCGCGATCTCCTGGTTGCGCGCCAGCGACCGTTCGTCCTGGACCGAGATCCGCAAACTGCCGGCTTCGAGCCCGAGCGCGCGTACGAGTCGTTCGGCAACCGCGGAATCCAGACCGTCTACGGCATCGGGAGGAATGCACAGCTCCGCGCGGGTGGACGCTTTGTCGCGGTGTTGTCCGCCGGGTCCGCTCGACCGGCTAGTGCTGTGTCCGGTAAAGACTGACCGGATTGGGGGCTTCCGGTAGGCGGCTCGGGTCGGCCATGATGGTGATCACTGAGGTTGTTAGATGGCCCGACCCTCGCTGTTCATTCGCCCGCTGGAACAAGGCGAGATGGAGTTCCTGGCGCATCTTCGGAAGTCGCGGCGCCAAGCCCTGCGCCAGCGGGTGCAGATTCTGATGGCTTCGATGGTGTACACGCCGGTTCACCAGATCGCCCTGATCTGTCAGACGGACGAGGCGCATGTGCGCAAAGTGATCCACGCGTTCAATGAGCACGGGTTCGAGAGCCTGAACCCAAAAGTAAGTACTGGTCGGCCGCAGACGTTTGAGCCGGCCACTCGCGAGCGCATTGTGGCGATCGCCTTGACACCGCCGACCACGTTGGGCGAGCCGCTGACGCACTGGTCGCTGCGTCGGCTGAAGACCTACCTGGAGCATCGTCGTGTCGTGCGGCGCATCGCCGTCGAGACGTTGCGCTGCATTCTGCGCGAGAAGAACGTCTCGTTCCAGCGCACCCGCACGTGGAAGCACAGCACCGACCCTGCGTTCGAGGAGAAGGCGGCACGCGTCATGGCTCTGTACCGTGCCTGCCCAGCCGACGGCGTGGTGGTGTGCTTCGACGAGTTCGGCCCGATCTCGCTGCAACCATACCCTGGCCACTGCTACGCCAAGCGCAAGCGCCCCTGGCGCCGACGAGCGACCTATGTGCGGCGTGGTGGCATTGGCTACTTCTTCGGCGCCTACGACGTTCACGCGGATGTGCTGTTCGGCGGGTACCGCTTGGCCAAGACCACGACCGAGGTGCTGGCGTTGTATCGATACATTCGCCGCCGCTATCCGAATCAGTTGCGCATCTACCTGGTCAACGACAATCTTTCGCTGCACTGGACGCCGTTGATCCGCGAATGGGCTGCCGGGCACAACGTCGAACTGGTGGCCACGCCGACATCGGCGAGCTACTTGAATCGGATCGAGTGTCACTTTCGCCCGCTGCGCGAGTTCGTCGTCAACGCCTCGGACTACGCCAGCCATGCGAACGTCGCAGATGCGTTCCGCCGCTACATCCGCAGACGCAACACTGACCATCAAACCAGTCGAATCCGCCGGCTCGAATTCAGGTCAAGAATTGCCTGACACAGCACTAGCTGACCAGTCGGCGCGCTGCAGCAGCTGACGGGTGACTTCGTCGACGTCCATCACGCTGTGTCCACCATAGTGGGGCAGACCCCAGGCAGGCATGCTCCTTGACTGTTCTGGTTTCGCCGTCGTCATAGTACGCTTGCGGCGAGGGGCGGCTGATCCTCGGTCAGGAGTTGAATATGAGCAGTCAACTCACCCGGCGACGTGTACTCGGTTTACTCGCCGTGAGTCTGGGCGCGGGAGCGCTCACCTCACTACTCAACGCGTGCGGACCTGCCTCGGCGCCACCGCAGCCGGCGCCAACGGCCGGCGGCGCAGCACCTACGACGGCGCCACAGCCGACCAGCGCGGCTCCAACTGTCGCGCCGACCGCTGCTACGACGCGGGCGGCCGGCACCACGCTGAGCGTCCTGATGTGGCAAGGCCCGACCATCGCGAACGGACACCTGTCCCAAGGGACCAAAGACTACGTCGCGGCGCGATTCTGCTGTGAGCCGCTGCTGACCGTCAGCGCGGACGGAGTGTTCAGTCCGGTCCTGGCATCCGAGGTTCCGTCGTTGGCGAATGGTGGCCTTTCAGCAGACGGAAAGACGGTCACGTACAAACTGCGCCAGGGCGTGAAATGGGCGGACGGCGAGCCATTCACGGCGGATGACGTCGTGTTTACCTTCAAGTACGTCAGCAATCCGGACACGGCGGCGGTCACCGCGAGCAGTTACGCCAATCTGGAGACGGTCGAGGCCGTCGATCCGATGACGGTTCGCCTCACCTTCAAGCAGCCGACCGGTGGTTGGTTCGTGCCGTTCCTCGGCTACAACGGCACCGTTCTCCCGAAGCACGTGCTTGCCAACTACGTCGGTGCGACGGCACGCGACGCGCCCTTCAATCTCAAAGCGTTCGGCACCGGTCCGTATCTGATCCAGGACTTCAAACCGGGCGACGTCCTCACGCTGACGGCGAACCCGAATTATCGCGAGCCGAACAAGCCATTTTTCAGTCAGATCAGTGTCAAAGGCGGAGGCGACGCGACGTCGGCCGGCCGAGCCGTATTGCAGACGGGCGAATACGACTACGCATGGAACCTTCAGGTCGAAGCCCAGGTGTTGAATGGTCTGCTCCAGGGTGGCAAAGGCGATCTCGTCCTCTCCCGCGGCGGTGGCGTCGAGCAGATCTTCTTCAACATGGCGGACCCGACAACTGAGGTGGATGGAGAACGCTCGAGTCCGACCAGTAAACATCCATTTCTCACCGACCAGCGCGTTCGTCAGGCCATGGCACTGGCGATCGATCGCGCCACGATGGCGACGCAGCTCTACGGACAGACGGGCGACCCCACGCCAAATGTCCTGACCATTCCCACGAACCTGGTCTCCAAGAACACGTCGTTCGAGTTCAACACCGACAAAGCCAACCAGCTCCTGGACCAGGCGGGCTACGCGCGTGGAGGTGACGGGATTCGAGTCACCCCCAGCGGCACGCGCATGCACGTCATCTTCCAGACGTCGATCAATTCACTGCGGCAAAAGGAGCAGGAGCTCGTCAAGAACGGCTGGCAGGAGATCGGCATCGAAACGGAGCTGAAATCGGTGGATGCCAGCGTGTATTTCGGAAGCGACGCCGGCAACCCGGACACCTACGGACATTTCTCAGTGGACGCGGAGATGTTCACCTCGACACCGGACTCGCCGTTTCCCCTCCTGTACATGAAGCGCTTCTATGGGAAAGATCCGGCGGCTGATTGGGCGCAGAAGTCCAATGCGTGGTCGGCTCCGAACTTTCCCAAGTGGAAAGACGACCAGTACGACTCTTTATTCGACGCGGCCGGCGCCGAAACGAACGCCGACAAGGCCGCGCAGGACTGGCAGGCGATGAACGACCTGCTGATCAACGCCTACGCGGTTGTGCCATTGATCGATCGGAAGAGCGCCGACGCCAAAGTGAAGGCACTCCAGGGGCCGAATCCTGGTCCGTTCGACGTGTTTTCCTGGAACGTGGCGGATTGGACCAGGACGTGAGCGCTTTCGGGGCCACGCTCAGCGAGCAGTCTCGCCTCGCGAACCGTGGATGATCACGTTTTCGGCCTGATGGTCACGCAGATGTTGGGCCAGGACGTTAGCCGTTTCGTCGTCGACGTCGGCCGCGAGCACGACCGCGGCTCCGTCGGCGACGCGTTGGCGGACGGACTCCAGCTCGCGCGCTGTCAGGTCTGACTCGACCAGGCCATCGACGACAGCGCCGGGAGGCCCGGCGGCGACGCTTGCCCCCGCGCCGGCGCTGGTCGTGAGCTCCTCGATCTGATCGGGCCCGCCGACCAGGCGGATGTCGTCTGTGTTCACGGTGGCGCCTCGCAGACTTTCGATGGCCCGCGCGGCGCGGTCAGAGCTACCGAATACGCCTACAACTGTTGGCATGCACATGCATGGGCAAGCTCCGCGCCAGCCAGGAGGCGCTCTTGCGCGGCGCCGTGGAACACTGCCGATACTCGGGGTCAACCCTCACCCCCTGCCCCCTCGGGAGAGAATGGCGTCCAGGCAGGCGTGGTCAGCCCGTAGTGGACTTGTGAAGGTTTTCGAGGACGAGGTGGCCGACGGCCGTGTTCGACGCGGGCACGTGGTAGAAGCGGTGGACCTGTTTCACCTGCTCGTCGAGCGCACCGCGCATGATCAACCACATCACCATCTCAACGCCTTCGGAGCCAGCTTCGCGGAGGTATTCCACGTGCGGCATGCGGCTCAGCCCTTGCGGATCAGACACGATGCGGTCCAGGAAGCGCGAGTCCCACTCTTTATTGATGAAGCCGGCGCGCGGTCCCTGGAGCTGGTGCGACATTCCACCGGTGCCGAAGATCACCACCTTGAGGTCCTGATCGAATGACTCGACGGCGCGACGAATGGCTTTGCCGAGCTGGTAGCAGCGATTACCGGTCGGCGGCGGGTACTGCACCACATTCACGGCCAGCGGAATCACTCGGACGGGCCACTCCTCTGGTTGGCCGAACATCAGCGACATCGGCACTGTCAGCCCGTGATCGACGTCCATCTGATTGACAATGGTGATATCGAACTCGTCGAGGATCAACGACTGCGCAATGTGCCATGCCATCTCGGGAAAACCCTTGACCGTCGGGACCGGACGTGGTCCCCAACCTTCGTCCGCCGGCTTGAACTCGGCGGCACAACCGAGGGCGAACGTCGGAATCAGCTCGAGGGAGAATGCGGACGCATGGTCGTTGTAGACCAGGAATACGACGTCTGGCTTGAGATCCGCGATCCACTTCCTGGATGCCTCATATCCGCGGAAGACGGGCTGCCAGTACGGCTCGTCGGCGCGCTTGTTGTCGAGGGCGGCGCCGATGGCCGGCACGTGGGAGCTCGCGACGCCGGCGACGATGCTAGCCATTCGAGCGGCCCTCCCATTCCGACTTGTAGCGATTGCCCTCGGGCGAGCGGCCACCGTGCAGCATCATGTCCGCGTACTCCTGTGGGGTCATGCCGGTCATCCTGGCCGCGAGCTGTTGGAACGAGAGGCCGTCGGTCGCGCCGAGCTTGCTGGTGAAGTAGATGTTTCCGCCGAGCGCGATCATGCGGTTCCAGTCGCGATCCAGGATTGCCTGTTTCTGTTCAGGCGTCATCGGGAACTTCTCCAGGTACGCGGGCTCGTCTGCTTTGAATGCCGCTCGGTTCTCTGCCTTCATCAGCGACATGCAGAACTGGTTCAACCAGTAGCCCTGGCGCGAACGCTGGGCGTCGAAGACCGTGGTACCTGGGATGTCGTCGTAGCTCGCTGCGGGATTGGTCATCAGAAGTGCCTCGGGTGCCGATTTTACGGGCTCACGAAAGACGGTAGAGGTCGTAGACGACGGCGTTCACATGACGGAGGGCGGAGGCGACGAAGATGCTTTCGTTGAGCCAGTAATACGGGGGAGCACCCGTCTCGAGCGTCGCCACCACCCGAAAGTAGTAGTCGGTCGGGTCGACCGTCTCGCCGCGAGCCAGGCGCGCGAGTGTTTCGGGCGGGCCGGTGCGAACGCCGCGCGTCCCGATGTAGATCAGCGCGTCGTCATGTGTCCTGAGCGCGTAGCGCGTATCGATCGTGATCGCGCCGCTGGCGTGCACGACCTGCCAATCCGCGCCACCAGGCAGGACATCGCCGCGCAGGCGAGGCCCTTCGAAGTGTCCGCCGACGATCGGAACGAGCCGCCGCTCGCCCCACGGGCCAGGGCCGGTGGACCGCGGCGGCTCGAGCTCCACGTGCACGCGTGCGACCTTCTCCAAGGCAGGCTCAGGAATGCGGAGGGGCTCCATGCGGCTGGGCGACATGCTAACGCGGTGGCGCAAACCACCCGCGGCCTGGCGCATACTGGCAGCGTGGCGTTCACGCTCGAAGACGCGGAGTATCGAATCGAAGGGCCGCTCAAGGTGAAAGGCGCGGCACGCTACGCTGCCGACTTTTCGATGCCCGGCATGTTGTGGCTGGCGTACGTGCGCAGCCCACACCCGCACGCGCGCATCGCGCGCATCGACTCATCGGAGGCGCGGCAGCTCGCGGGTGTGCGCACCGTCCTGACTGGGGCGGATCTGCCCGAGCACGCGCGCTTCGGCAGACGCCTGCAGGATTACCCGGTCCTGGCGCGCGACGTCGCGCGGTTTGTTGGCGATCGGGTCGCGGCGGTGGCGGCCGATACGCGTCAAGTCGCCGAGCGTGGGGTGCAACTCGTCGATGTGGAGTACGAATCGTTGCAGCCGATTCTTTCGGCCGAGGAAGCACTCCGCGACGACGCACCCGTACTCCATCCAGAATCCGCTCAGTACACATTCCTGGCGGAACGCGGTCCAAGGCGACCTACCGAGCATCCCAACATCCAGGGCAAGGATGTGGTCGTAAACGGCTCGGATGCGGAGCGCGCACAAGCGTTTGCGCGAGCGGACCGTATTTTCGAGCACACCTTCAGGACACCCCGCATCCACCAGGGCTACATCGAACCCCACGCGTGCGTCGTGTGGATCGAGACGGATGGCCGTGTGCACGTCGTCACCACCAACAAGTCGCCGTTTCACTTACGACAGCAGATGGCGCACACGATCGGAGTGCCAGAAGCCCAGATTGTCGTACACAGCGAGTTCATCGGCGGCGACTTCGGTGGGAAGGGCCTCTCGCTCGACGAATACATGTGTTACTTTCTCGCTCGGGCGACCGGCCGGCCGGTGAAGGCCGTGATGACGTATGCGGATGAGCTCGGCGCCGCCAATCCGCGCCACGCGGCGACGATCCATCTGCGAACGGCGGTCGATGCGGGGGGACATTTTCTCGCGCACGAGTCGACGGCCTTGCTGGATGGAGGGGCATACGCGGCGGGGAAACCACTGCCGTTGCTCACGGTGCCGGCGCATATGAGTTTGTCGGCTTATCACGTCCCGCAGGCCCGCCTGGAAGTGACGGTCGTGTATACCACCAGGTTCCGTGTGGACACAACCGCGCCCCAGGTGACGTGCAGGCGACGTTCGCCGGCGAGAGTCACATCGACATCATTGCGCGGGAGCTGGACATCGATCCGATCGAGCTCCGATTGCGCAATGTGGTTCGCGCTGGATTGCCGAACGTGGCGGGACATGCGTTTGGCGCCCCGCGCGGCGCCGATGTGCTGAAGCGTTTGCGAGAGGAAGCACACTGGCAAGATCCACTGCCACGAGGTCATGGGCGCGGCGTTGCTATCGGACAGCGGCATGTTGGGGTCGGCAGCACGGCCGTGGTTTGTCGACTTTCGTCGGACGGACGCGTGGAGGTGCTGACGGGCGCGCCCGAGCAAGGCACCGGCACGTACACGGTCATACAGCGACTTGCGGCACATGCGCTGTCGATTCCTTTCGACCATGTTCGCGTGCGCCACGTGGACACCGCGGAGGCGGAGCCTGACGGCGGCATTGGTGGAAGTCGTGCAACCAATGTGTATGGGAATGCGACGCACACCGGCGCCTCGGCGATGAAAGACAAGCTCCAGGAGCTTGCGTCCGAGGTCATGGGCTGGCCCACTGGCGACGTGCAACTGGAGAACGGAGTGTTCCGCGACAGCGCGGGACACCAAGCGCACTTTCTCGAGGTGACCGAGCGTATTGCGCGGGGCGCACCGGTCGAAACCACGGGCGCGTTCAATTCACAGCACGACGGCAACGTCTCCACCGAGAACTTCTGCGGTTATGCGGTGGAAGTGGAGGTGGACGCCGCTACAGGTCAGTCCACAATTCGGCAGGTGGTCTTCGTTGCCGACGTGGGCGCGATCATCAATCCAATCGGTCACGAAGGCCAGGTCCAGGGTGGTTTTGTGTATGGGATGGGCTCGGCAGTGATGGAGGATGTCCAGCTGCAAGATGGCCAGGTCACCACACTCACCCTGGGTGACTACAAGCTGCCGGCCGCCGCCGATGTGCCGCCACTACGGGTGGTGCTCTTACCTGCGCAGTCGGGACCCGGTCCGCTGGGAGCCAAGGCGGCCGGCGAACTGACGAATACGACGGTGGCGCCGGCCGTCGCCAACGCCATCGCGGCAGCCGTCGGCGCCCGCGTCACCGAGCTTCCGATTACCGCGGAGCGCGTGCTAGCGGCGGTCTCTCGGGCGCAATAGAATCGCCGCCCGTGCGTACGGGTGTGATCGCGGGAGTTGCGGCAATCGCGGCCTCAGTGTTGACGTTCGCGGCGACGGCCGCGGTGGATGCCGACGAGTGGTACCGGGCGCCGCTCGTCCGACAGTCTGTCGAGCCGCCGTATCGAACCCAGCTGGACGACTCGATCTACTCACGTTCGGACTGTGGACCCGCGGTACTCGGGATGGTGCTGGACGACTATGGTGTCGACCAGGACACGCTCGACCTGCGCCGGATGACGCACACGTATCAGGGCACGTGGCCGGCGGTGCGCGTGGGGACCGCGCTGCAATACATCGGTCAGGTGGCCGGTGATTTTGGTCTCGCGACGTACGGCCTGTACGACGACACGGACGTCTTTCACCAGTGGACGGTAGACGAGCTCGGCGCCCAGCTCGACGCTGGCCGACTGGTGATCCCGCTCGTGCGATTTGGTCTGTTGCCCGGGCATGAAGACACCGGCGTCCGCTGGGGCCATTACATCCTGCTGTATGCCGTCGACGGCGACGGTTTCCGTTATCAGGATCCGGCTGTGCGGCCGATCGAGGAGGGACGCGCGCGCTGGATCAGTCGTGCGCAGTTGGCGGAGGCCATGGCGCCGACGTATCCGTCGCGACAAGCTGTGGCGATCGGAACATAGCCGTGCTCGCATTGCTCGCACTCCACTGCGGAACATTGTTCGACGGCACGGGCGCGGAGCCGCTGCATGACGCGGTGATTGTGTTGGACGACGGACGTATCGAAGCGATCGGGCCGGCAGACGGCACCAGCTTCGCCGCCGATATACGCACAGTCGACTTAAGTGAGTACTTTGTCATGCCCGGTTTGATCGATGCGCACAGCCACATCTCGATCGATCCAGGCAAGGGCGACCAGAGCGGCCAGGTGCTGGCACCGATCGGGCGGCGCGCGCTGTGGGCGACCGACTACCTGCGCCGCGACCTGATGGCGGGCACCACCACGTTGCGCGTCATGGCGGAGGACGAGTTTCTCGATATGGAGGTCCGCTCGGCGATCGATGGCGGGATCGTGGCCGGGCCGCGACTGTTGTGCGCCGGTCGGGGCATCACCGCCAGCAATGGTCATGCGCGGACCAGGTTGACCTTCGATGGCCGTGACGAGATACGCCGCGGGGTGCGAGAGAACTTCGCGCATGGCGCGGACCACGTCAAGATGTTCACGACGGGTGGGGTCAGCACGAGTGGGTCGACGCTGCAGAACAGCGGTTACGATCGCGAGGAGATCCGCGCGGCGGTGGATGAAGCCGAGCGCGCGGGCAAGTACGCCGCGGCGCATGCGCATGGTGGGCCAGGGCTGCGCTGGGCGCTCGAGGAGGGCGTGTCCACGATCGAGCACGGCGCCCTCGCCTCCGACGACGACGTCGAACTGATGATCAAGAAGAGCGCATGGCTCATCTGCACCTTCTCGGTGCTGTTTCATCCAACCGGCATCGAGCAGGGTGACGCTGGTCAGCCCGCCATTATGCAGAAGGTCTTCGCCGCCCGCCAGGTGGTGAACGGCAATTTCCCGAGGATCCTCCGCTCGGGCGTGCAGTACGCCGTCGGCACGGACAGCATGCACGGGTTGATGCCATACGAGCTGGCGACGCTGGTGCGCCTTGGAGTAAGCCCGCGTGACGCGCTCGTGGCTGCGACACGCGGCGGCGCGACCGCGTGTCGGGTGCTCGACCGGACTGGCACGCTCGAGGTGGGCAAGGACGCGGACATCATCGCCGTGGCGGGCGATCCGCTCGCCGACATCGAAGCAATACGCGACGTGGTATTCGTCATGCGCGCGGGACAGATCGTCAAGGAGCCGGCGGTCCTGCCTGCTCCGACGCTCAGTCGCTGAGCACAGAGTCTCGACGGCGCCCCCGCGAGAGGCGCATCATGAGCATTGACACAACGCATGGAGGGGGAACGAAGAAAAACCCCATGATTGATGTCTCCCAGCGGCGTTATCAGGTGATCGGTACCGCCTGGCTCGCGTGGTTCGTCAACTACATCGACCGGACAAAAACAGCCGCGCTGTTACCGCTGATCACGGCTTCGCTTGCCATGGACACCGGCCAGACCGGGTCCGTGCTGTTTGCATTCTTCATCGGCTACGCCGCGATCCAGCCACTGGCCGGCTTTCTTACGGACCTCGTGGGGGCCAAGAAAACACTCGCGCTCTCGGTGGCCGCGTTCTCCATCTTCACCTGGACCATGGCGCTCGTCGGCAACTGGCAGGAGCTGTTCATCCGCAACCTGCTCTTCGGGCTGAGTCAGGGCTTCGAAGTGACGGCCGGATCCCGTCTGGCTGCCACGTGGTTCCCGCCCGCGACACGTGGCCGCGCCTTTGGCTTCCATCAGACCGCCTACACGATCGCGCCGATCTTCGCGCCCTTCATCGCCGTTCCAATCGCGCAGGCCACCGGATCATGGCGCTGGTCGTTCATGGTCGTCGCGTTCTTCGGCCTTCCGGTGCTGGCGGCCATCGACCACTTCGTGAGCGACCGGCCAGAACGTGATCCGCGCACCAGCCAGGCCGAGCTCGAGTACATCTTCGGCGAGGACGCCCACAAACGGGGTTCCGTCCTGGATCCGGCGCGTGCGACGACCGAGGCCGAGCTTCCACCTGGCGAGCGGCCAACGCCGTACCGCGAGATCTTTCTCAATCGCAGCGTCGCGCTGATGTTCGTCGCTGGCTTCTTCGGTCTTCTCGCGACGTGGGGACTCACGACGTGGCTGCCGACCTACGGCGTGCAGCAGCTCAAGCTGCCGCTGATCATCGCCGGGTCGCTGTCGTCGATCGTGTTTGCAGGCAGCCTGGTCGGAGTACTGGCTGGTGGATATTTGTCCGACAAGGTGTTCGGAACCAAGCGGACCCCCATCTGGCTGTTTGGCGGAGTCGTCATGGCGGCCGCCATCCTGTGGGCGACGACGTTCCAGCCTGGAGCGCCACTTATCGAGATGTACGCGGCGTTCTTCATCGCCGGACTCGCCGCCTCGATGAGTCCGACGGGCCAGTTGTTTGCGCCCTATCTGGCGGAGCTGCTGACGCCCGGTGCGGTTGGACGCTCACTTGGCGTTGTCGTACTGGGCGGCATGATCGGAAGTGCCGTTGCGCAGCCGCTCGTCGCGGCACTGGTGATTCAGACTCCAGCCGGGCCCCAGTTCTGGCCGGCTTTCGTCATGTTTGCCGCGTGCGGCGTGGTCACGACGGTCTGCGTCGCGTTCATGATCGAACCGCGCGTTCATCGCACGTATCTCGGCTACCTGCTGGCCGGGCGCAAGGAGGGCAAATGGCAGCCATCGCCAGCTTCGGCGTAAGCATGCAGCAGTTCGCGCAGCAAGCGGCCGAGCCCGCCGATGCGACGGCCGCGTTTGGCAGCCTGTTCTGGCTGGTGATCGTGCTCGACGTCATCTGCACGCTGATCGCGCTGTATTACCTGTGGCGCATCTGGTTCCGCGAGCGACGCTCGGAGGGGACGTAAAGCATGGCGGTTGCCGATCGAACCGAGGCCGGTTCGCGCTACAGGCTCGTCGCGCAGGTCGGGCGGGTGCCGTCGATGGTCGTGGCGCTCGATCGCGAACAGGAGCTGCGCTTCGAGCGCCTCATGGAAACACTGGTGATGGTCGACTTGCACCAGCATCCGCAGGTGCTCACGGACGACATCGCCGAGCTGAACGAGTATTTCCGTTCGCGCGAATACGCGTGGGGTTACGAGGCGGTGCGTGCGGGCGGCTGGACCACCGTTTGCACGGCCAACGTCCTCAGCGCTGGCGCGTTCGCGTCCGAAGGCTCGTACATCGAGTTTTCGGACCTGGTGACCGAGATCGCTTTGATGCTGGCGGACCTGGCCAAACAGAACGGTTCGGCAGTACGCATCGGCGGCGCTCAGGACGTGCTGAATGCGAAACAACGCGGCGTGATTGGCTTCCTGCCGACCGTCGAGCACCTGGCCATGGGCGCCGTGCTGCATCGCATCGACGTCCTCTACGGCCTGGGCGCACGACTGGCAGGCCTGACGTACTCACGCAAGACGTACGTGGGCGACGGTCAATTCGAGCGGACCGACTGCGGGCTGAGTGACCTGGGCATGGCGGCGGTCGAGCGCATGAACGACCTGGGCATGATCGTCGACCTGTCACATGCGGGCACACGCACGGCGCTCGAAGCGATCGAGCACTCGCGCGTGCCGGTCGTGTTCAGTCACAACGCCGCGAAGGCGATCTGGCCGACCAACCGCACCCGTGGGGACGAAGAGCTACTCGCCTGCGCGAACAAGGGCGGTGTCATTGGGGTTACCGCGGTGCCGAACTCGCTGAGCGACGACCCGCATCAGGACATCAATAGTGTTCTGGACCACTACGACTACCTGGTGAAGCTCGTCGGGATCGATCACGTGGCGATCGGCACCGATACGCTGGTGGGCGACCACGTGGGGTTCCACAAACTCCACATGGGGCGGGACACGGCAGGCCGTCAGTTTCCAGCGGAGTACCTGAGCGGGCTCGAGTCACCGGCGGACGGCAAGAACATCATCCGCGGGCTGATCGCGCGGGGTTACTCAGACGAGCAGATCCGCAAGATCGCTGGCGAGAACGTGCTCGACCTGCTGCGGCGCGTGGTCGGCTAACAGGCTGCGCTTCGTTCGACCCTCACCCCGGCCAAAATGGGGATCTCAAAGGGCTTCGCCCCTTGGACCCTCGGAGAGAATTTGTGCCCCCACGCCGCGCGGCGGGGACTCGTACTTGCCATCCGGCGTGGCAGAGCGCACGGCGAGCGGCTCGCCGACCACCTTGTAGACGGCCTCGAGCAGCTCTTGCAGGTCGAACGGCTTGGTGATGCACGCCGACGCGCCGAGCTGCGCGGCACATTCTTCTGCGCTGTAGGCCGCGCTCAGCACGATGATTGGAATCTCATCGTGGTCGGCATTCAGCCGCATGAGCTCACGCAGACCCGCGCCGTCGAGCATCGGCATCATCAGGTCCAGGATCAGCGCATGCGGTC
>JAFAPL010000299.1 GCA_019247135.1 Chloroflexota bacterium
CGTGTCGAGCCCGTCGACGTCGTCCTGTACGTACGGCTCGAAGGTTCCCTCCGACCGCGACCTGCCGCGCGTATCCTGGACGACATAGACATAGCCGTGCTGCGCGAAAAACGGCCCTTCGCCCGCCAGTGTGTCTTTGCCGTAGGGTGTCCGAACGAGAATGGCCGGTTGGCTGGTGTTGGTGTCGGGCCGGTACACGTCGGTGGCGAGGTGCACACCATCACGCATGCGGACCATCACATTCGAGTCAACATGCACATGCACCGAGTTGGAGTTCGATTGCGCCACCACGAGCTGTGGCAGGAGCAAGGCAGCGGCAACGATCAGGGCTGCGCTCATCATCGTCCAGGGTGCGAACTGACGAACAGTTCGCGATGGCCGGCGATGTGCTGGGCCGCGGCCTCGATATTGCTGCACCGCATGCCGCGGTCGTGTGAGCATGAGCTCAGGTAGCGTAGGCGATAGTCGCCTCTTTACGCTGACTGGAAGCGCATGAGCGTAGCCACGCCGGTCAAGCCCACCCCCGCGCCCGCCACCCAGGTAGCCGCGGCGGCGCCAGCGTATGTGATGCGCGGTCGCGACCTCCGCATCGACTTCCTGCGCGGACTCTGCGTGATCGCGATGATGGTCGACCACATCGCGGGCGCCTCGGGGCTGTACGCCGTCACAGGTGGCAACCGCTTCTATACGTCTGCCGCTGAAGGGTTCATCTTCGTTTCTGGCCTGGTCGCAGGCCGCGCGTACACCCGCATCATCGAACGAGACGGTCTCAGCCACGGGCTGAACCGCGTGCTCAAGCGCGCCGGTCAGCTGTATCTGCTGGCAGTCACGCTGACCCTGGTGTTCGTGCCCGTCTCAGAAGTGTTCCACCTCCCGTGGGCCCTGGGCTGGAACATGCACGACGGGGTGGATTTCGTGGTGAGCGTCGTGACGCTGCACCGCACGTACTACCTCGTCGACGTGATGGTCCTGTACGTGCTGCTGCTCGTATCGGCGGCCCTGGCGTTTGTGCTACTGGTGCGCGGCCAGTCACGCTTTGTCCTGGCCGGCTCATGGCTGTTGTGGCTGGGGTATCAGGTTTTTCCCGACCAGGTGACAATGCCGTGGCCCATCGTCGGCAACAACCTCTTCTACTTCCCAGCCTGGCAGGTGTTGTTCTTCACGGGCCTGGTTCTGGGACATGAGTGGGAGCGGGAGCTCGCCAGGCCCTCGGCCGGCAGCTACGCGCAGCGCATTCTCGGACGCGTGGAGAGCAAGGAGTGGCGGCGACGTGCCCTGCTCATCGGCGCGAGCGTGCTCGCGCTGGTGATCGTCTTCTACGCGCTGCAAGACATGCTTCTTCGTTTTGCGTTCCGCGATTCCGGTGATGCCGCGGCTGCCCAGGCGACGTTGCTCACGACCGTCTTCAGCAAGGCGGACCTTCGGTTCGGCCGCGTGGCGGTCTTCGCGCTCGTTTTCGTGGTGCTGTTCCTGGCTGCGACCGAGTGGTGGACCCTCCTTCGTCGCGCAGTAGGTTGGCTGGTGGTGCCGCTGGGCCAGAACGCGCTGTATGCGTACTCGGCGCACGTGCTGATCGCACTTGCGGTGGCGTATGAGCTGGTCAGGCGCTTCGGCGATATCAATGAAGTTCCCGCCCGCGTGAACGCGGCAATCCAGGTGGGCGCGATCCTGCTGGTCTGGGCGCTGGTTCAGATCCGGCCGGTGCGGGCGCTCGCCTCCTCGCCGCGGCTCTGGTTCCCCGTGCCGGTCGCGCTTGGGATTGCCGCGCTGGTCATGCTGCCCCGTTTCGCACCCGATTCAGGGATATCTTTGAATGCGACCGCGCCGGTCGCTGCCCCGAATGCCGCCTCCAGCGCCGATGCGGCCGTCGCGCGGACATACGGAACGGCGATTCCAGCGGGCGTGGAACCCGCCCTGTCGTCTGAGGCCGAGGCGCCGCCGATCGCGCAGCCAACGCTGGTAGCAACCGCCGCGCCTGCCTCGGCAACACCGGCCCCCACTCACACCGCCCCGTCACTCGCGACGATTCTCAGCCAGCCGAGCAACGCGGCCGGCTCATTACAGGGCGCTCTGTTTGAACCTGAATTCTTCTCAGCCGCCCTCAACACGAACGAGCGGTACTACGTTTATCTCCCGCCTGGATATCAGACCGCAGGCAAGCGTTACCCGGTGCTGTACATGCTGCACGGTGGTGGCGGGCGTTTCGAATGGGTTGGTTACGGCCTCATCGGCGCGGCTGACAGTCAGATTGCCAGCGGCAAACTGCCGCCGATGATCATCGTCCTGCCACAAGGCGACCAGGGTTACTGGGTCAATCATCAGAACGGTGGACCGCGCTGGGGTGACTATCTGTCGCAGGACATCGTCAAAATGATCGACTCCACATATCCGACGATCGCCGACGCCAAGCACCGCGCCGTGGGTGGCATGTCGATGGGTGGCTGGGGCGCGCTGTACCAGGCGTTCACGCACCCAGACGAGTTTGGGGTGGCGGGTGCCCACGCGGCTTCGCTGCGCGATGGGAGTGGGTCGATGCCGTTTCTGCCCAAGGGCGATGCATTCAATGCCTACGATCCCGTGCAGCTGGCCGCCAACGCGTCTGGACTGAACAACGTGAAGGTGTGGGTGGACGCGGACGACCAGGACCCGTGGGTCAAACGGGATGCGGACCTGCACAACAAGTTGGACCAGCGGCACATCTCGAACGAATATCACGTGTTCCCGGGCAAGCACGGCGGCTCGTACTGGCACGATCACGTACCGGATTACCTGAACTTTTACGCGCACGCACTGGCAGCGTCCTGATGGGGACTTCAAGGGGGCTCCGCCCCCTTGTACCCCGGAGCGGCTGACGCGCTCGCAGGATCCCGAGGGATCGCAAGGGCCTGAGCCCTTGGCACACCCCCTGGGGCGGGTTGACGCTCCTGCGCGAGTCCCGCTTAGAATCGCCAGCCGTACCCGTGCCGTTGTGGCTGCGGGGTCAAGTCATCAGAGCGTGGAGCCACAGTGAAGACTGTCTTCGTCACTGGCGGAGCAGGGTACGTCGGAGCCATCCTCGTCCCCAAACTGCTCGCGGCCGGATATCGAGTCCGCGTCCTCGATCTTTTCTTGTTCGGTCGCGACGTACTTCCGATGGAACACCCGGACCTCGAGTGCATCGAGGGCGACATTCGAGACGAAGCCTTGCTCGAGGGTACGCTTCCAGGCAGCGATGCGGTCATTCACCTCGCGTGCATCTCGAATGACCCGAGTTTCGAGCTCAACCCGGACCTGAGTCGCTCGATCAACTACGAGTGCTTCGAACCACTCGTGCGAATCGCACAGAACAGCGGGATCGGGCGCTTTATCTACGCTTCGACGTCGAGCGTCTATGGCGTCAGCGACGCGCCTGACGTCACGGAAGATCACCCGCTCGTCCCCCTGACCGACTACAACAAATACAAGGGTCTCTGCGAGCCGATCCTCCAGCGCTACGAGTCGCCCGAGTTCACAACCGTCATCATTCGACCCGCGACAGTGTGCGGCTATTCACCCCGTCAGCGGCTCGACCTGACCGTCAACATCCTGACGAACCTGGCGGTCAACAACCGCAAGATCACCATCTTCGGCGGAGCGCAGAAGCGGCCAAACATCCACATCGAAGACATCACCGATCTCTACGTCGACCTGCTGGAACGACCGCGCGAACAGATCGCCGGAGAGATCTTCAACGCCGCCTATGAAAATCACACCGTTGCCGAACTGGGTGACATGGTGCAGGACGTGGTCAGTCGCGAAATGCCCGAACTCGGCCCAATCGCGGTCGAGACGAGTGCGAGCGACGACCTGCGTTCGTATCACGTGTCATCGGCGAAGATAAGAAGACAGCTTGGCTGGGCGCCAAAGCGAAGCGTCGAAGACGCGATCGTTGACCTCTGTCGCGCGTTCAAAGAGGGCAAGTTACCCGGCTCACTCAGCGATACGCGCTACTTCAACGTCAAGCGTTTGCAAGAGATCGGGTTGACGTGAAGCGAGCGGTCGTCACCGGTGGCGCCGGCTTCATCGGCAGCCACATGGTCGATCTGCTGCTTGAACGCGACTGGCGAGTGACCGTGCTCGACAGTCTGGCGACTGGTCGGCTGGAGAATCTGCGCCAGCACCGATCCGAGCCACGGCTGGACGTCCTCGAGATGGATGTCTGTGCTCTGGAGCCGTCGTCGTCAATTTTGAACGACGTCACATACGTATTTCACTTTGCTGGCATGGGCGACATCGTGCCCTCCATCGAACGGCCGCTGGCGTACATGCACGCGAACGTCGACGGCACACTCGCGGTGGTCGAAGCCGCGCGTCACAGTCGCATTTCAAAACTGGTCTATGCGGCATCGTCGTCCTGCTACGGGCCTGATCCGCCCGTACCGACCGCCGAGGACGCACCGATTCGACCCGCCTATCCATACGCGCTCAGCAAATACCTGGGCGAGTCCGTGGTGCTCCACTGGGGCCAGCTTTACCACCTGCCAGTGAATTCGATCCGCATCTTCAATGCATACGGCCCGCGCGTCCGCACCACGGGCGCGTACGGCGCCGTCTTCGGCGTTTTCCTCGCGCAACGGTTGCACAATCGGCCCCTCACCGTCGTCGGCGACGGCACACAGACCCGAGACTTCGTCCACGTGCGCGACGTCGCTCGCGCGTTCTGGCTAGCGGCCGAGAGCACCCATTCCGGTCACGTCTACAATGTCGGCGGCGGGCAGCCACGCGCGGTCAACGAGTTGGCGCGTCTGATCGACGGCGACATCACCTACATTCCGAAGCGGCCGGGCGAGCCGGATTGCACGTGGGCGGATATCCGCAAAGTCAAGGGCGACCTACACTGGGAGCCGACAGTTAACTTCGAACGGGGTGTTGCGGAAATGGTTCAAGACATCCAGGCGTGGGCGGACGCACCTGTCTGGGACGCTGCGTCAATCGCGACGGCGACCAGAACCTGGTTCGAGTACCTGGCTCCGTGAGGCCCAACTACGAGTCCAAGATACGGTCGGTAGACGAGGTGGCGGCCGAGATCGGCCCGCGCCCGAGAGATCGGACCGTGATCATGTGCCACGGTGCCTTCGACATCGTCCACCCGGGCCATCTGCGGCATCTCATGTACGCCAAAGAAAAGGCCGACATCCTCATCGCCAGCATCACGACTGACGAATACATCACCAAGGCCGAGCATCGGCCCTTCGTCCCCCAGGAGCTTCGTGCCGGCAGCCTGGCGGTCCTGGAAATGGTCGACTACGTCGTCATCGACCCGAACCCCACACCGATCCAGAACATCCGTCGTCTGCAGCCGGACTATTTCGCCAAGGGCTATGAGTACTTCGCCAATGGCGTTCCGCCCAAAACTCAAGAAGAAATGGACACGTTGGCGGAATACGGCGGCGAGATGGTCTTTACACCAGGCGACGTCGTGTACTCGTCGTCGGCCCTGATCGAGGCCAGCCCACCTCAGCTTGGTCTCGAAAAACTGGTGGCGCTGCTCGAGTCCGAGGGCCTGCGCTTCAAGGATCTGCGCCAGGTGCTCAAGAATCTCGCCGGCGTTCGCGTGCACATCCTCGGCGACACCATCGTCGACAGCTACTCGTACTGCTCACTGCTCGGCGCGACGGCGAAATCGCCGACCTTCAGCGTCAAGCACGACTCGACCGAACGCTTCTCGGGCGGTGGCGCGATCGTGGCGAAACACATGCGCTCGGCGGGCGCCTCCGTCACGTTTTCAACCGTGCTGGGCAACGACGAACTGCGTGGTTTCGTCGAGTTCGACCTGGCTCAATGCGGAATTGACTGTCTGCCCGTCATCGACGCGACGCGACCGACCACCCACAAAGAGCGCTTCATCAGCGACGGTTACAAACTGCTCCAGGTCGATCGAGTCGACAACGGTGTGATTTCTGACAAAGTGCTGGAACGGCTGGCCGAACAGTTGGAATCTACGCCGGCCGACCTGGTCGTGTTCAGTGACTTTCGGCATGGCATCTTCAACCGCCAGACCATCCGTACCCTCAAGAAGGCCATCCCGGCCAACGCGATGAAGGCGGCCGACAGTCAGGTCTCGAATCGGTGGGGCAACATCCTGGACTTCGTCGACTTCGATCTCCTGACGCCGAATGAGCGCGAAGCGCGCTTCGCTCTCGGTGACCAGGACTCGATGGTCCGTCCGTTGGCTTCCGAGCTATTTCGACGTGCCCACTGCAAGCATTTGATCTTGAAACTCGGCGAACGCGGCTTGATCGCCTACCGTTCGCCCGGTCCGATGCCGCGCGAGTTCTTTCCCGTCGATACTTTTGCCGACCATGTTGTCGATCCCATCGGAGCTGGCGATGCGCTGCTCGCGTATACCGCGCTGTCGCTTGCCGCGGACGGCAATTTCGTGGTGGCCAGCATTCTCGGAGCGCTGGGCGCTGCTGTCGCGTGCGAACGAGAAGGCAATCTGCCGGTGTGGCCGGGTGAAGTCGAACGCAAAATTGATGACCTGGAACGCCGGGTCCGCTACGAGGTGGCCGAGCTCGCAATCGCGCGGGCGTGAGATACCTCCTGGTCGGGCTCGGCAATCTGGGCCAGAAACGTCTGGCCGTGCTCGGTGCTCGCTGTGTTGCCACGGTGGATCCGTTCAACACCTCGGCGACTTATGGCTCACCGCAAGAGTGTCCGACCGACGCCTACGACTGTGCGCTCCTGTCCGTGCCCAACGAGACAAAGCTCGACCTGATTCGTTACTTCCTGCGGAACGGCAAGCACGTCCTTGTGGAAAAACCACTCATGTTGAGCCGTGCGGAGGCCGACGAGCTCAGTCAGCTAGCGAGAGACCGGGGCGCCATCTGGTACACCTCGTACAACCATCGCTTCGAACCGATGATCGTGCAGTTGAAGCGGTTACTCGAGGCGGAGACGCTCGGCGAGATCTATCACGCCCGCTTGTTCTACGGGAACGGGACGGCGCAGAACATCGTCGGGACCTGGCGCGAACGCGGCCTTGGAGTCCTCGAGGACCTGGGCTCGCACTTGCTCGATCTCGCAGGCTATGTACTCGGCTTCGGTGGCAGCCGATTCTCGCCCGTTGTCTTGCAGCGCAACGAACTGACCACGTTCGACCACGTGATCTTGAGCTCCTCAGATGAGCGCGTGGTGCTCGAAGCCTCCTACGTGTGTTGGAAAAACACGTTCGGGATCGACGTGTACGGCAAGGCGGGCTCCGCGCACGTTAGCGGCCTTGCGAAGTGGGGCCCGAGCGAACTGATCGTACGCCAGCGCGTGCTGCCGAGCGGCGTCCCTACGGAGACGGTTCAAAGCGTGTCCGGCGGCGAGGATCCGACCTGGCACGCTGACCTCGAGTATTTCGAGACACTCTGCACTCGGAGATGTACGTCGGCCGCAAATGACGTATGGGTTTCAGAAACGTTCGATTCGATTGCCGCTGAGGCAGTGCGTTGACTCGGCGTGCTAGGCAAGCCTACAGTGGCTCCATCGTGGATCCGCGCAGGAGGGATCTGAAGTCGTGAAGCTCTTTGTCGACAGCGCCAATCTGTACGAGATCGAAGAGGCGCTGAAGCGCGGCTTCGCAAGCGGAATCACGACCAATCCGTCGATCCTGTCGAAGGAACAACGACGGGATTTCACGATGCATATCCGTGACATCATCGAGCTCCTGCGACGTTACGATGCTCCGCTTCCACTCAGCGTTGAACTCTTCACGACCGACCCCGCGGACATGACGAGGCAGGTGGAGCAGTTCCTGAGCGACTTCGGCGACTACGACAACCTGTATATCAAAGTGCCCATCGGTTGGCCCGAGCTACAGGTTATTCACGAGATTCGCCGCCTCGGTGGTCGCGTGAACTGCACGTGCTGCATGTCGTTCAACCAGGCCATCATGGCCGCCTCCGCGGGCGCGAACTACGTCAGCTTGTTCTGGGGTCGCATCCGTGACACGGGTTACGATGCCGCCTCAGTTGTGCGCCAGGTCAAGGAGACCTTCAGGCAGACTGGCTGCTCGACTGAGATCATCGTCGGCAGTATTCGCCAGATGATCGACGTGAGCGAGGCGATTCAGGCAGGCGCCGATATCGTGACCGTCCCGCCCAAGTTCTTCCCAGAGATGTGTGCGCACCCGAAGACGACGGAGGCCGTCGCGCAGTTCATCCGTGACTTCCAGGAGTGGACCGCGGAGCCAGCGGTCGTCGCCGCGCCACCGAGCACGGTATCGGAGCTCCTCCGCCGCTGAAGCCCGGCGCGGCGACGCGCTGGGTGCCGCTTGCCTGCATTGCGCTCGCGATCTTCGCCGTGCAGGCGTTATTCACCACGGGCGGCACGTTCCGCTTCGGCGCTGGTGACGATTACTACGACCAGTTGGGCGAGGCGTTCCTGGGCGGCCAGCTGTATCTCCCGACACAGCCCACGCCCCAACTGCTCGCGCTAGCCGACCCCTACGACCCAACGGCGAATGCGTCGCTCGCGCTGCACGACGCTTCGCTGTATCGCGGCCATTACTACCTGTACTTCGGACCGTTTCCAGGTGTCGTTCACGCCGCCGTGCGAGTGCTGACGCAGCGGTCGGTCCCCGATGGACCCGTCCAGATGGCAAGCGCGTCGCTTGCGACGGTGTGCTTCTGGCTGATCGTTGAGCGGTTCCGGCGTAAACACGCGCTACGTGTGCAGGCATGGGTCACGCTGCTCTTGACCATCGGTTTCGGGGTCGGCGGAAGCATGCTGTACCTGGTCGCGCGTCCAGCGATTTACCACGAAGCGGTGCTCGTGGCGATGGCCTGCACGTTCGCGGCGCTGGCTGCGCTCTCGAGCGCGTGGAGCGAGGGCGTTCTGGGCGCGCGTGCGGTACTCGTCTGCGGTGTTCTCGTCGGTTGCGCGGTCGCCGCACGCGTCACGTACCTCGCGTACGCCGTAGCGATGGGCGTGTGTGTGCTCGCCTGGGCGGCGCTCGGTCGAGCCTGCTGGAGGACAGCGCTCGGCCGATTTGCAGCCTTCGCGGCTCCGCTCATCGTCATCGTCGGCCTGTTGCTTCTCTATAACTGGGCCCGTTTCGGCTCGATTTTCGAGACGGGCTTGTCGTATCAGCTGGCGGGACCATCGCTGAGCGGTGGCGTCAACCCTATGACGTGCGGGGGCAACCTGGGATCGTTTTTCCAGCTGTACCTGGCCTCTTTCCCGCGGTTGCAGCTCCACTATCCCTGGGTACCGTTCGCGAGCGGACCCTCCCCGGTGTGGCCCGTCTGGTTCCCGCGCGAGTGGATGGTGCCCGCGGCGGGCGAGATCACCATCGAGCCCCCGCTGGTCTCGCCGTTCCTCCTTGCTCCAGTAAGCCTGCTCGGCTTGACTGCTCCGCTCGCATTTGTGTGGGGCGTTAGCCTCGGCCGCTCCTTGCTGCTCGCGGCCATTCCGACGCTTGGCGGGGCACTGCTCATGGTCCCGTTTCTCAGCTGCGCCAATGGAGTCAACGCGCGGTATTTCGGGGACATCAGCCCCGCGCTCACGCTGCTCGGGTCGCTGGTGTTCGTCGCAGCGCTCGACCGGGCGATTCGGTCTGGCAGTCGGGCTCGCACATTGGTGGCCGCTTACGGCGCGTTCAGCCTTCTGGTGACGCTTGTGGTGGGTGCGGTCCTCGGGCTCGCGGCGTTTCGATACACGTACGAGGCGCAGGCCGACGCCGTCGGCTCGGTCACCGAAGATGTTCTTGTCGGCTTGCATCTGGCGCGGCCGACGAGCTACGTCGACACGTTCCCCGAGGATTTACGCGATCGTGGCCTCGCCTCGTCAGGGGTGTACGAGGACGGCTGGGTTCGGCAGGACTCGTCGTTCACGCTGGTGCAGCCGTCCAGTGATTCCAGCGTCGTCGTGAGGGGCGTGTTGTCGTTCGATCAGGCCACGCCGGTGCCCCCGACTGAGCTTCGCGTGTTCGTAGACGGTGAGCAGGTGGGCGAACAGACGCTCGTCGGGGGCGACTTCGACGTGGAGGTTCGCGCGCCTCCAGGCGCGGGCAAGCGGCGAATCGATCTGCAGTTCTCGCGCGTGCAGCAGCTGCCGCCGCCCGACAAACGCGAGGCCGCCGCGCTGCTGAGATACGTGGGCTTTCAGCCGCTCTAGAAAAGGGCTCACCCTCACCCCCCGACCCCCTCTCCGCACCGCAAGGGAGAGGGGGAGTTCCTGAAGTCATTTCGAAGGGGCTTCGCCCCTTGAACCCCTCGCAGAGCGAACGCCGTGCCAGCGTGAGGAGATGCCAAGGGCTTGCCCCTTGAACCCCTCGCAGAGCGAACGCCGTGCCAGCGACAGGGGATGCCAAGGGCTTCGCCCCTTGAACCCTCGGAGAGCGGCCGCCGTGCGAGCGAGAGGAGATGCCAAGGGCTTTGCCCCTTGAACCCTCGGAGAGCGGCCGCCGTGCGAGCGAGAGGAGATGCCAAGGGCTTCGCCCTTGAAGCCTCGGAGAGGAGCTCCGGGACTTCGAAAAGGGGGATTTCCCGGGGTGTGGCCCCATCAACCCTCGGAGGGGAAATTCCTGGGGCTAGCCGCCGCTGGCGACGGAGGGACAGGGGCCCAGCGCCAGGCGCAGGTTCTGCACCCCTACGAGCAACGTGCGCGGATCGCCACCCGCGAGCACCTGCGTCGGCTTGTCCAGCGCAATCAGCGAGATGCGCGTGACGCCGTTCAGCAGCGGCACTGACAGCTCTTCGGCCTGGGTCCCGCTGAACTGCACCACCCCGCCGCCACCGTCATCAGTCGAAACCTGCAGGTGCCGTTGCGACAGGTCGGGCAAGCTGGGACCAAGGCTGAGATCCGCCCCCAGACACGCCTCGGTTGCCTGCGTGGAGGTGATCTGCAGATCCGTGCTCGTCGTTCCGACCCAGAACGAAGGCGACCCGAGCCACTTCTCGATCCCGTTTGGAGCGTCGATCCCACTGATCACGGCCCAGTCCTGATCCGTCACGCGCCAGAGCGCATACGCGCCCCCGGACCACAACGGCTCGAGGCCGACCGGCTTCGCCGCGGGTGCGGAATCCGTCAGGATGTAGTGAATCTCGGTCTCGGCTGGCCGTCGTGCGCGTTGCATGAACGGGATGACGTGCGGCTGCCCCATATAGCCGCTATACGTATCCATCAGGATGGGAGCATCGCGAAGTTCATACACAGCCCAGCCCGCGGCGGCGTCGTCGGTCACCGCCAGCAGGATCGGAGCCGACCCGACCACCGACGCGGCCTGGCGCGCCGCTCGATAGGTGTCGAACGTGCGCGTGGGCACGCCGACTTCGAATCCGCGAATCTGCGCCACCACGCCGAGGCCGTACGCCAGGCACGCCGCCGCGGCCACGGCCAGACCCGCCCGCCGCTGGACCGTGCCCCTAGCGAGTGCCCCCAACACCGCTCTAGCGCCTTCGAGGATGCACAGCGCCAACAGGCACCAGCCGGTCACCAGAATTTTGAACACGCCGTAGGCGTAGTTGAAGCGAGCAGCCATGACCGACGCGGCAATGAGCAGAAGCACGATCGCCGCGCACGTGCTTAGTTCGCGCCTGCGAAGCAGGACGATGAACCCGGCAGCACCCAACAAGACGAAGAGCAGGCCCAACGGCTCGCGGACCAGCAGCCATGGTCCAGAAAAAGGTGTCGATTGAATCTGCGCGTCATCGAATCCCAACACAGACCACGGGAGGGCGGCAGGTGTGGTCAGGCCATGGAAGAGTCCCTCGCCCTGGCGCTCACCGCCGGCCTCGAGTGCGGAGTAGGCCTGGCCGCGAACGAAGTTGACCAGGTCGCTTGCAAACGGCAGAACCAGCATGGCGCAGACCAGTATTCCGATCGCCGCGGGCTTGACGAGTTCGCGTGCCGCGCCGCGCATCCTGGCCACCCGTTCGCCAAGGATGAGCGCGCCCGCCATGGGCGCAACCCACGCCAGCTCCGGGTACGTGTACAGCAGCGCCGCGAGGAGTACCGCCAGCAGCAACCAGGGCGCGGGCCGCCTGAGGTCGGCGACGCGTGCGATTCCGACGAGCGCGGGCAAGGTGTAGAGGGCCAGGCTGTTGCTGAGGGCATTGTGCGAGATGACGCTCACGCTCCAGCCGCTGAAGACCACGAGTCCGACCAGCGCCAGAGCTCCGGGAGCGCTGATCGCGTAGCTCTCGGCAAAGACGACGCAGGCGCAGGCGAGCACGAACAGGGCGAAGATCATGAGCGCGCCGAGCGCCACTTGCGTATCGCCCGCGTTTCCCAGCACCGGGCTGACAAATCCCAGCAGCGCCGCGCCGATATAACGCTCGTGGCTCAACTGGGCCGCATACTGGTACAGCGGAGCCAGGCCGCCATCCGTATAGCGCGGGTATTCCCAGAGGTATTGGCCGAACGCCACGTAGGACCACCCGTCGAGGAACGGCGAACCTGGGAACGTCGTCAGCCCCCAGCGGAAGTAGGCCTCGCCCACCGCTACGGGCGCGACAAGAAGGGCCGCAAGTCTGGTCCACGCTGGGCGGCCTGGGCACGCGATGATCGCTCTCACGCCGTATGCGGCCAGGCCCAAGGTTGCTACCCATATAGGGACGTAGAGTTGCTTTACCGGCAGGCCCGCGCTCACGCCGAGGCCAAGCGCCAGCGACCAGGTCGCCAGCATGGCCGGCGCCGCGAGCACCAGCGACATGTCCGGGCTGAATCGGACCCGCAGCAGGCGAATCATCCCGTAGCCGGCGACCGTCGCGACAATGACCAGCAGAAAGAAGCGCAACGCCTGCTGGAGCAAGTCGAAACCGCTCGCGATGGCGGTCATTCGAGCACGGTGCAGTTGCGCGCCGGCGCGGCCGAGACCGCGATCGTGCGCGCGACGACCCACTGGTCGCTTGTCGGCGCGTGAACCAGGCATTCAGCCCCGCTCGCGATTTCGACCGCCGGACCAGCGGCGGACGGGCCGGCGACATAGGCTGGCACGCGTTCGCTGACGTCACTCACGAGCAGGAACGCGCGGGTTGCCGCGAGCACGAGCACGACGGTCGCCCCCACGCCGCGTAACCAGACCGTGGTCTGGCCGAGCAGCAGCCACACCCCGAGCATCAGCCCGAAGCTTAGCCAGCACGCAACCTTGAAGGTGACGTAATTCGGGTTCGCGGCCTGAAGGGCCACCCACGTCCAGACAACGGCGAACGGAACAAGGCCCGCGATGAGCACCCACATCATCGCGAATGGGCGAGCGGTCGGAGTGCCGCGGCGCACGAAACGGTGCCACACGTACACGGCGATGGGGATCGTCAGCAGCGCCACGAGGCGGCGTGGAAGATCGCCGTTCGCGATCACGATGGTCCACACGTCCAGTACCGTGCCGGGTGTGTGCGCCAGCGGCCAGAAAGTCGTGGGCGAGCCTTGCTGCGCGACGAGAAATCGGATGTTGTCGAGACGGGTCGCGGCCTGCACGACGATGAAGCCGGCGAGTATGCAGAGCCCGTCGGCGGCGGCCTGGCGAAACGTAGACCGACAGATCAGCACGAGACAGCCCCAGTAGAGCGGGAACGCGAGTAAAAATTCCGGGTAGCCGGCACTGACCAGATACCCGGCTGCTACGAGCACACCAGCGCGGACGCCCGCTGATACCTGAGCACGGCAGAGCCAGATGGTCGCGAGCGCAACCATAAGAGCGAATGTTTGCGCGAGCTGTCCCGCTGAAAGCACTGCGACCGCGTTCAGCGGCCCCAGCGCTCCCAAGCCGAGAACCGCTCGGCCCACAGGATCGAGGCCCGGCCCGAGGAGATCCACGAACAGCAGCACTGCCACGGCCAGGTACCCGGCGCAGACCGCCGTGATCGCATTGGGCGTTAAGGGCGCGCCCAGCGCGGCCGGAGCCCAGGGAACAACGAGCGACGGGGCACGCGTGGTCTCGGCCTCATGGAGCAAGGCGCTCATCCGAGCCAAGCCCGCTCCGACGGGTACGTGCTGGACCAGCCACTCGCCCCGGAACAGGGTGGTTGCGGCGAATGCATACTGCCCAGGGTCGGCCGCATCAGCCTGCACGGGCATCACCTGCATCAGCAAGCTGAGCAGAACGCCAGCGGACGCAAGCCCGGCGTACAGAAGGCGCGTTCGCGGACGGGACCTGAGATCGGCTGCCGCTGAACATAGCCCGACCAGAACCAGCAGACCCATCAGCCCACCCGCGACTGGAAAGCCCGCGCCCAGTTGAGCGAGCAAGCCGAACAGGGTTCCGAATGCAAAGAACCCGATCAATGCGCCGCGGAAGAACGCGCGGGTAGCGCATTGTGGAGGCCCGCAGCCAGCCGCGTGTCGTCCGAGACCAGCCATGCTCACGAACGCGATCGCGAGCGGCACGCCATAGCGGAGAGTGTCCACTGTTACGGCATAGCGGAAGACTGCGGGTACGCGGGGTCAGCCCTCACGCCCGCGAGTGTGCCAAGCAACTGCAACCGCTGCAACGACGCGATGTACACGGGCGCGACTCCGCTTGTTCGGGTGGGCACCGTTCGGTACGATCTCGGCCAGTGGTCGCTAGAGCCGAGAGCGACCGTTTCGCCCGATCGCTCGCGGCGGCAACGAGTCGGTCAGGTGAACGAACGGCGAGGTCGCTCGACGGTCCGGTGGTATTCGGCGCGCTCGCCGTCTGGCTGCTCCTGCAGATCTCACGTTGGGACTGGTTTCTCTTCCACGACGCGTGGCGGCACAATTTTCCGCGTTTCTACAGCATCGCGAAGGCGGGTAGCTGTGGCGGACTGGCTCGCTGGGACGGAGCCGTTGACAACGGCTGGCCGGTCATCATCGAGACCGTCAGCTCGGGACTGACCAATCCGTTCCACCTGGGCTATGTCTACCTGACCGGGTGTCTCGGTCTGGATGTCGTGCCAGCCATGTACCTGTTCAAGGCGCAGATACTCGCCATGTGGCTGGTCCTGGCCTTTGGCTGCTACGTGCTCGGCCGCGTGCTTTTCGAACACCGACTGGCAGCCGCGTTTCTGTTTGCGGCCGTTCTCTTCAGCGGCGTCGGTCTGGACGACCTGCATTCGGATCAGGATGGCACGATCCTGTTCTGGCTTCCGTGGATCCTGGTGTGCGCCGTTCAGGCGCACCGACAACGCGCGACCTGGGGCGGAGCGCTGTACGCAAACGCCGCGGTGCTGCTCCTGTGCCTGCAGGCGCTCGATCACTATCCGCACTTTCCGTTGGTGCTCGCCAGCGTTGCGGCCGTGTTGTACGTGGCGCTGAACCCGCGTGCGGCACGAGAATTCCTGCGTCACCAGCACCTTCGGCTCTGGCCGGCGCTGGTCATGGTGACCATCCTGGCTGGCCAGTTCTGGATCTTCAGCCAGACGGTACGCAACTTTCTGCCCTCGCAGCGCACCGACCTGGTGGTCGATCTGTCGACCAACGGTGAATCCGGTTGGGTCCAGCCAACGGTTCTGCTGAGCTCGTTGCTCCCGCTCACCACCCTCTCGGTCTTCAACTCGCTGGCGAACAGCATGCGGGATTGGCTCGTCAGCCGCGGTGGGCCTCACCAGACGCTCTTTATTTTCGGGCCCAACAGCCTCATCTACTACCTGGGTTTAGTGCCGACGGTAGCCTGCGTCGTTTTCGCGTTGAGGCGAGGCGTGGGGCGCGTCCGGGTCGGCTGGTTCGCCTTCACCGCCATCGTCTTCGCGATCTCACTCCAGGAGAGCCACATCTCGTACCTGATGTATCAGCTGCCGTTCTTCAACGTGCTCCGCACGTACTCTCTGTTTGGCCTCTTCGTTGCCTTCAGCGCACTGGTCATCGCCGGCTTCGGAGTGGACACGTTGCTCGGAATGTCCGAACCAGAACGACGCAAATTGCTCGGCCGCGGGCTTGTCGTTGTCGTGGTAGGCATGTTGATTGCCGCGGTGGTCGAAGGCGTTTTACTCGTACGAACATCGCTGGACAGCGGGGGACTCGACGCGCTGCGAGTCGGCGTCGCGCTGGACGTCGTGCTGCTGGCTCTCAGTGGCGTCGGGATCTGGTACGCGAGCCGACGGGGACGCGCGGAGACCTGCATCGTGGCTTTGACGGTGGTGATGGTCGCCTCGCAGGTGGTGTTCGCCGAGGGCGCGTATCGATACGTTGGCATGTCGTTCGACGGGGTCATGCACGAGTTTGAACTGGACAATGATGATCTCAAGAGCCCGCTGGCTACCCAGATCACCGATCCGAACGCGCTCCATCGCAAGACGTGCGACGTATTTGCGGTGTGCTACCTCTCGCACCGTGACGCAGTGTCACTCAGCCTCGACGACCACGGCTCGTTCTTCCGCAATGCCAACGAGCCGGTGTACCAGGACGGCTTGTCGGAAGACATGCTGAAGGCGCTCGACGGCGTGTCGCATCCTGTCTACTGGCTGAGCTGGAATGTGAAGCCGTTCGACTCCAACGAGCAGCTCGTGGCGGACCTGTCCGCGCACCGACAGGACCTTGGCCGTTACCTGGACGAAGTCTCGTCCGTGCCCGCGGCGCAGTTCCGTGCGCTGAGCATGCCTGACCGGCAGACGGATTCGCGGGACGCGCGCCTGGTCTCACTCGCGCGCAGTCGGGATCATATCCGGCTGAACTACACCGGCAGCGCACCCGCCTACCTCAATGCAGCGATCAATAGCGATCCCGGTTGGACCGTGACCGTGAACGGCAAGCCGGTCCAGCCCGTACAGTCGAATTTCAACGACATGCTCGTGCCACTGCCGGCCGGGGGCGGTGAGGTCGATTTCAGCTACCACTCGCTGAAGCAGGACCTGTTCTTCGACTCTCGCTACCTCTTTGTGCTCGCGGGCCTGATGACTATGGGGCTTCTGACGTGGGGCGTGCTCGCCGGTGCCCGCTGGATGCAGATGTCCGAGCCGTCCCGAGCACCGTCACGTAACGGGCTCAGGCAACCGTCGGAGTCGATTCGGGCAGAGGAGCCGCGTCCGATCCCGACCTCGTTGGCCGAGCCGATGTCGCCCGACTGAAGACGCGCCGCCGCTGGATACGCACGCCCAGAAAGATCAACAGTCCACCGAGCAGCGCGACGAGCGGCGTGTACCACCAGGCCCAGTACAGCAGTGATCGATAGGTCAGCACGACCTCTGTCGCGCCGGCCGGGACCGGCACGCCTCGCATCAAAACGTTGGTGGCATACACCGGTGCTGGCTGCCCGTCGATCTGCGCGCTCCAGCCGGGCTCCCATCTCTCATTGACCACGAGGAAGCGCTGATTGGGAGAAGCGGGGAAATCGAACGTCAGCCGGTCACCATCCCCGGACCATGTCACCTGCCCGGACGAGTCGAAGCTTCCAGCGACCGGTCCCTCGACATAGTCGATCGGAAACCGCTGGGTGAGTCCGCCGTCGCAGGCGGGCGGACAGGACGAGAGCTCGTTGCGCACCGCCGCCTGGTCGCCATTGGCCGTGACGGACTCCGTGTTGTCGGCGAGATAAGCCCGCGGGTAGATGTAGGGCGAAGGGTTCTGGACGAGCTGGAGCCCGTCGGCAACACGACCGTCTTCGTTCATGTACAGCTGGCGGGTCACCTGGACGCCCTGGCGCGTGTTGAGAAAACTGAGAATGCTCCAGGGCAGCTGGTTGGACTGGAAGCGGACTTCGTGACCGTTCGACTGGATCGTGGAAGTAATCGGCCAGGGTAATGATGCAAGCCGGTCGGGCACTCCGCTCGAATAGCCATCCACCAGGCGGATGCCCCAGATCATGCCGATCAGCGTGCTGCAGTTCTCCAGCGTCAGGCCGACCGGACAGATCGTCACGGACCGATAGTTGTCGTTGTCGAGCGCCCCGTGTACCTGCTCCAGCTCGGCCGGCGTCGGCGGGAGGAACTGATTCGACGCCGCTATCACGAAGTCGTTGGCTTCGTACGGAAACGAATAGTCTCGCGTCTGGGGACCTTCCAGATAATCGGCACCGCCCCAGATCGCCTGAAACACGATCACCACGGCCAGCACGGACTTCATCACGCTGCGGCCCGTACGGCCGAAGAAGTACCCCGCCGCGACCAGCACGACGAACAGGGCGGCGAGGGTTCCCAGCCGCAGCACGTCCCAGAGCAGCAGCGGACCGGTGTTGACGAATGGGAGGCAGTTGTCACAGGTGACGAATAGCCTCGGCGGACGATCGAGCAGGTTCAGCACCGCGTTCTGGACCGCGGAGAAATCCAGCGCGCTCACCCCGATGAGCAGCACGCTCGCCGCCACCGCGACGTAGCGCGCGCGGCCCTGAAGTCTGGCTCGGCCGTCGGCCAGAAAGAGCGCGGTAACGAGTGCCACCGGCAGGAGTGCCGAGACGCCGATGCGAGAGTGCTGGAACGAAATGTTCTGGTACAGGCGATCGAGCAGTAAATACGCGTTCGCGTTGTGCATCACGGCGAACACGACCAGCGAGTAGAGGATCAGAACGGTCGCGTTGTATTTGCGGACGCCATTTGCGGTTCGGGATCTAAAGATCCAGCGAAAGCTGACGAGCACGAGCACGAACACGAGTGCGCCGAACACGCTCGAGTTGACAAGGTCCCCCTCATGCAGGTTGATCTGCCATGACGCGGGGACCTGTATCGCTTCACGCCAGCTATGGCCGAAGATATCGCGGCTGAAGTAGCGCAACAGGGTTCGCAGGTCGACGACATCCTGAATCGTTGGTTGCGGGCGGCCGCGGCCCGACGTGGCGACCGTGCCGTACTGCACGAGCAATCGCGGCGCGGAGAGCAACGCGCCCCAGATCATGGCCAGCGTCAGCGCGATGATCGGGTACGCGTTTCGTCGTAACAGCAGATAAGCGGCGTAGACGAAGAAAAAGATGACGTTGTAGCTGAACTCCTGAAGAAACGCGAAGTAGAAGTGGATGGCGATCAGTAGGGTCAGGAAAACACAGTGTTTGATC
>JAFAPL010000234.1 GCA_019247135.1 Chloroflexota bacterium
GCCTCGTGCACACCGAGCCCGAACAGCAACGAGATCGCGGCAAGTGCGGGCAGCTCCACGTTGAGCCCTCCGCCAACGTTCGTTCGCTGCGCCCAGGACATGCCGATCAGGCCGACGATTACAAGGCCATGGAAGAGCAAGCGCCGCCGATCACCTGAGACCGAGCGCGCGACGAAGTAGAGCGGCGCGATGAACAGGGGCAGCGTGAGCTTGCCGGCCAGATCGGGCCAGAACTGCCACACCAGGTCCGGGCTCAATGTGTGTCGTCGCGGCAGGTCCCACACGTAGTACAGAGCCGATCCGCCGGTCTGAGCCGTCAGCAGCAGCAGCGGCAGCGCCAGCACTACGACGAGGGCAGCGATGAATGCCAACGTCAGCCTGCGCCGTAGCAGCAGGCATGCAACGAGCAGCACCACCACGACGGGCACAGCTGACTGCTTGGTAAGCAACGCGAGCCCCGCAAACGCGCCGCTGCACGCGGTGGTGCGCCAGGAAGCGCGCCCGAGCAGCGCAGACCGAGCTGCATACACGGCAGCGAGCAGCAGCGCGAGCATGAGTGCGTCCATGCGCGCCGTATCCATGTCGTGGTCGGCCAGCGTGGCACAGGCGGCAAAAAGGCCACCGCTGACCAGGCCGGCCCGGAGGTCGCCCGTCTCATGCCGAACCAGCCCGACAATCAGCCCAATAGATGCAATCGACGCGAGTAGCGAGACGATGCGAAGGGCGGTCATGCTCGGCCCAATCACCCTGGCTACCAATGCGGCGGCGTAGAAGAAGCCCGGCCCATAGATATAGGGGACGTACTCCAGCGACGGCGACCCATAGATCTGCTGGCCTGCGAGGATCCGCTTCACCTCAACCAGGACGCCGGGCTCGAGGCCGTCGAGCGGGTATGGATACAGGGCTCTGAGTACCCCGGTGCCGATGAACGCGGCAATGTAGCCACCTCCGACCAGCAGCAGTACAGCCCTGAGCAGAAGAACCGCACGGGCTTCGGCGCCCGCCTCGCAGGCGATGGGCGCGAGCCGCGTCACCGCCAGGCGCATGCTTCATACTAAAGAGGCTTTGGGCTTCTTCAGCGCTGTGCAGTTCCTGACGCGGATTCCGGTTCCGCCAGGTGAGCACAAGCTCGAGGACGCCTTCATCTGGTTCGCCCCCGTTGGTCTTCTGATTGGCGCGCTGCTGGCGCTGGTCGACTACCTCGCGCGTTCGATCGCGCTGTCAAGCTCTGTGACGGCCGCGCTGATCGTCACGACCTGGCTGCTCGTGACTGGCGCTCTGCATGCCGACGGTCTGATGGACACCTGCGACGCCGTGTTTGCGCACGCCTCCGCCGAACGACGACTGGAGATCATGCGCGACCCGCGCGCCGGCGCATTCGGGGTGGTCGGCATCGTTTGCGTTGTGCTGTTGAAGTTCGCGGCACTCGACGCGCTGCCAGTTGCCGTTCGCCTGCAGACGCTCATCCTCGCGCCAGGCCTGGGACGCTGGGCGATCGCGTTCGTGAGCGCGCTCTTTCCCTACGCTCGCGAAACGGGGCTTGGGGCACCGTTGAAAAAGGCCGCCACGCCACGGGCACTGCTGGTCGCGTCGATCGCGCCACTCGTCGCATGCGGCGTCGTTTGGCCGCTAGGTCTCCCACTGGCCGCACTCGCACTGCTGACAGCGTGGCTCGTTAGCCGCGGACTTTTGATGGCATTGCCCGGGCTGACCGGTGACTGCTACGGCGCGGTGTGTGAGCTGGTTGAAGCGGTCGTACTCGTGGGTGCCGCACCCGTTGCGCATGCGCTGTCCTGAGGTGCAGGAAAAACCCGAAATCCTGTTTGCCGCGGCTGCCGAACGCGGCCGTATGCTCGTCGAGCGCTGGCGGGGAGAGCGGCCGTTGTTTGTGTGCGTGCTTGCGCATACCGACACGTGCCTGGTGCCAGGCGTGTCCGCCGCGGGAATCAGCGAGGAGCTGCGGCCGCTCACGCCGGCGGCGGACGCCGAAGTTGTCCTGCTCGGCGGCCCGAAGTGCTTGCCTGCGTTGCCGAGCAATCCGCTGGGTGTGCCCGGACCCTCGGGCATCACGCGCGCGGCGCTCGGGCTCGCGCGATTGCGGGCCAAGTTCGCCGGAGCGGGCCTGCGCGTGTGGCCGGAGACACCTTGCCTCCGTCTTGGTGATACCGCTGGCGGCGACATTCAGCTTGGCAGGGCCGTACCCGACGCACGTGCCCTGTTCGACCGCGGGAAAGCGCTCGGGCGCTCACTGCGCGGACGTGCACCGTACGTCGTGATTGCGGAGAGCGTGCCCGGTGGGACGACCACGGCGTTGGCCATTTTGCTTGCGCTCGGCTTCAACGCGGAAGGTCGCGTCAGCGGGAGTCAAGCAGGCAATGGACACGCCGCCAAGACCGCTGTCGTTCGACGTGCGCTTGCATCGGCGCAGCTTCTGCCGGGTGACGGCCGAAGGGATCCGCTAGGCGCGCTGGAACAGATCGGCGACCCGATGCAGCCCGTGGCAGTCGGGATCGCGCTCGCGGCACGCGAGGCGGGCCTGGACGTCTTGCTCGCGGGCGGGTCGCAGATGCTCGCGGTCGCGGCACTGCTCTCCGCAGTCGGCGGCGCGGCCGCGCTGGATGGCGTCGCCGTTGGCACGACTCGGTGGATCGTTGAAGATCGCTGGGCTGACATCACTGGTCTGGCTGCAGAGGTCGGTCCGGAGTTGCCGCTCGTCGCGGCAAATCTCGACTTTTCGACTGCACGGCATGCAGGGCTGCGGGAGTACGAGCGCGGCCTCGTCAAAGAGGGCGTTGGCGCGGGGGCCGCGTGCATTGCTGCCTGCTTGTGCGGCGGCGCGACACGCCAGGAGCTCCACGCAACGATCGACGCGACCTACGACGGCTTGCTGGCAGCCCCTTGCGTACCTTCGATTTCCTATTCTCTTACGGCCCGCACATGATTCGGCCTATCCTCGTCGTCGGCAACCCCGTCCTGCGGCAGAAGGCGAAACGCGTCAGTCAGATCGATCGCCCGATCCAACGCTTGATCGATGACCTGATCGAGACGATGAAGGCCGCGCCAGGCGTCGGCCTGGCGGCGCCCCAGGTGGGCGTGCCGCTACGTCTGGCCGTCATCGAGGTGGACGAAAAGATCACGGTGATTGTCAACCCTGAGATCGTGAAGACTTCCGGGGAAAACGAGCTGGACGAGGGCTGCTTGTCGGTACCTGGCTTCTGGGGTCGCTTGCCGCGCGCCGAACGCGTTTCGGTGAAAGCGCTGGATCGCAACGGCAAAGACTTTCGGATCCGTGATGCCGAGGGACTGTTCGCGCAGGCGCTGCAGCACGAGATCGACCACCTGGACGGGCACCTGTACATCGACCGGATGGAGTCGCTCGATACATTGCAGCGATCCGAGCCGTTGAGGAAGCGCGAGGCGGACGCGCGCGCTGCTCGCGGTGAATCACTCGAATCAGATGAGGAGGACGAACCCGCATGATGCGGCCGCTCATTGGGATCATCGCTACACCTGACGTCGACGCTGAAGATGGAATGGAGTACGCGCGGCTGCGGATGACCTACGTACGCGCGATGGACGGCGCGGGCGCGCTGCCGGTGCTCATTCCGCTGATGCACGAGTCGGCGCTGAAAGATGTCCTTGGACGCCTCGACGGCATTGTTTTTCCTGGCGGGGTGGACATCGACCCGAGCCGATACGGGGCGACGCGCGACGCAACCACCGTTGTCAATCCTGAACTGGACGAGCTGGACTTCGCGGCCGCGGAATGGGCCCTAAACGCCGACGTGCCCGTGCTTGGCATCTGCCGCGGCCAGCAGGTTTTGAATGTCGCTCTGGGCGGCTCGCTGATCCAGGACGTACCGCGGCACCCGCATTCGCATACGCGCACTGCATTCGGGCATCCGATCGCGATCGAGCCGGATTCCAGGCTGGCCCAACTGGTCGGCACTCACGCGGCCGAGGTGAACTCGCTGCATCATCAGGCTCTGGACGCGCTTGGGCGCGACCTGCGCGCGGTTGCCTGGGCCCCCGACGGCACCGTTGAAGCGATCGAGGGCACGCGCCATCCGTGGCTGCTGGCGGTGCAGTTTCACCCGGAGGACATGGTTCCTGCGCACGCTGAGAGCAAGAAGCTGCTCGAAGCGTTCGTGGAAACGTGCCAGGCCAGAATGAGGTCCCCGGCGGTCGCGCTCCGGTAGACTTCGAGGTCGCTTTTTATGAAACGCCTGCTGTTCATTGTCCTGTTGACGCTGGTTGCTGGCTTCGTGGTCTGGCCTCAGGTGCCGGGCAACTACATTCCGTTCGGCTCTGTGCTCCCAGGTAACCCGGGCATCCATATCGGAGATTTCCAGCGCCAGGGCGCCAAGCTTGGACTGGATCTGCAGGGCGGCACCCAATTGACTCTGCAGGCGGACATGAGCCAGGTCTCGCCGGACCAGCAGGCTGACGCGCTCAAAGGCGTTGTCAACGTCATCCAGCGGCGCGTCAACGCCTATGGCGTCGCCGAACCCGAAATCCAGACGCAGGGCACCGACCGCATCATCGTCCAGCTGCCCGGCGTCAGAGACATCGAGGAAGCAAAGAAGCTCATCGGGCAGACCGCCAAGCTGGAGTTCATGCAACAGGACGCCAAGGGCAACTGGGTTCCCGCTACCGGCCAGCTGAACGGCCAGACCGTCGCACTGACGGGAACGTTCCTGGTGCCAGGCCACCAGCAGGTCACGTTCCAGGGCAATGCCGGTCTGCCAGAGGTCGCATTCGAGTTCAACAGCGACGGCGCACAGCTGTTCCAGCAGATCACCAGCGGACTCGTGGGCAAGCCACTTGGCATCTTCCTGGACGGCCAGGAGGTCTCGGCGCCAACTGTTCAGGCGGTCCTCAGCTCCAACGGCGTGATCACTGGACTATCGCTCGAACAGGCACGCCTGCTCGCCCTGCAACTGAACGCTGGCGCCTTGCCCGTGCCCGTCAGCATTCAGGAGGAGCGGACTGTTGACGCGACCCTCGGCGCTGACTCGGTTCACAAGAGCATCGTTGCTGGTGAGATCGCAATGCTCGTGGTCGTTGCGTTCATGCTCCTGTACTACCGCGTGCCGGGACTGGCCGCGTCGCTGGCGTTGATCGTTTACGCGCTCGTGACTCTTGCCATCTTCAAGGTCATTCCAGTCACGCTGACCCTGGCAGGTATCGCGGGGTTCATCCTCTCCGTCGGCATGGCCGTGGACGCCAACATCCTCATCTTCGAACGCATGAAAGAAGAGCTGCGCAGCGGCAAGACCATCGCCGCGGCGATTCGTGCAGGTGAGGATCGCGCCTGGCCATCGATTCGTGACTCGAACACGTCCACGCTCATCACCTGCGGCGTGCTGTACTTCTTCGGACAGCAGTTCGGGGCAACGATCATCATGGGTTTCGCCCTCGTGTTGGGCATCGGCGTGGTGGTCTCACTGTTCAGCGCGATCGTCGTCACCCGCACGTTCCTGGAGCTCATCCTGGCTCGCCGCTGGGCGCACAGCCCGCGGCTGTTTGGAATGGAGATCAGCTCGGCCCAGATTGGGGGTGCCGCGGCGCCCACACGCCGAGCCGTTGCCGCGGGGTCGCGCAGCTGATGTTCGACTTCATTCGTAACCGACGCCTCTTCTATCTCCTCTCGGCGGTACTGATCATCCCTGGCGTGATCTCGCTGGTGTTGCCCGGTGGCCTGAACCCCGGCATCGACTTCACCAGCGGCACGATCATGACGATCCAGTTCGACAATCCGGTCGACCAGAGCGCCCTCCGCGACGCATTCGCCCAGATCGATCACCCAGAAGCAATCGTCCAGGCATCTGGCGACAACACGTTCATCGTGCGCACGCGACCATTGCAGCAAGCCCAGCAAACGGACGCTGGCGATCTCGGCCAATCTGAACGTCAGCAGATCGAGCAGGCACTTACGAGCCGCTTCGGATCGCTGCAGATCCTGAACCTGGACCAGGTTTCGCCACTGATCGCGTCCGAGATCGTGCGCGACGCGGTGATCGCCGTGGCGGCTGCGTCCGTGTTCATCCTGCTCTACCTGTGGTGGGCGTTCAACAAGGTGACCCATCCCTGGCGGTACGGCACGACCGCGGTGGTGGCGTTGATCCATGATGCGCTCGTCGTGCTCGGGATCTTCTCGATCCTCGGACGCCTGTTCCCGGGCGAGATCGAGCTCGAATCGACGTTCATCGTCGCCGTGCTGACCGTGATCGGCTTTTCAGTACACGACACCATCGTTGTGTTCGATCGCATTCGGGAGAACTTCATCCGACGTGCTGGCGAGCCGTTCGAGGACGTGGTGAATCACAGTCTGGCCCAGACGCTCACGCGTTCGTTGAACACGTCCTTGACGGTGCTTCTGACGCTGTTCGTGCTGATGCTCTTCGGCGGGACCACGATTCGGTATACGTTCGTCTTACCGTTGTTGATTGGCATCACCACCGGGACGTATTCGTCGATCTTTGTCGCCAGTATGCTGCTGGTCAGCTGGCACATTGGCGAGCTGCGCCGGCTATGGCCGTTCAGCCGCCGCGAGCTGCGCCCGGCGCGCGCATAGACCAGCGCGAACCCGCATCGACGCGCGGGCTTGCTACAGCAACTGCGTAGTGCCGTCCTGGCGCAGTCGAGCGACGATCATTCGCACGTCTTGCGCGCGGTCGCGCGGGCAGACGAAGACCGCGTCGGCGGTCTCAACCACCACGAGATCGCTCACGCCAACCAGCGCGACCGTGCGGCCGTCGGCGTACACCAGATTGTCTCGGCTGTCCACGGCCAAGGCCTGACCGCGGCCAAGGCCGACGTTGCCCTCGCGATCACGCGCGGCAAGCTCCCAAAGCTCGGCCCAGCTGCCGATGTCGCTCCACCCGAAGCGCGCGGGAATGGTCGCGACGTTGGACGCTTTCTCCATGATGCCGACGTCGATCGTTTCGCGAGGGGCATCTGGATACACCTCATCGATCCGCTCTAGCGGAGCTTCGGCCAGAGCCTCGTAAATTCGCGGCTGGAGCATCCTGAAGGCGTCCAGTAGAGTCGTGTTCTTCCACACGAAAACGCCGGGATTCCACAGGTAATCGCCGCTGTCGAGGTACGCCTGTGCGGTGACGAGGTCAGGTTTTTCGACGAACCGGACAACCTCGTACACCTGCATCCCACGAATGTCACGAAGCAGTCGGCCACGTTGAATGTAGCCGTACCCGGTCGCGGGGAAGCGCGGTTCGATTCCGGTTGTGACCAGGTGCGAGCCCCACGACGCGGCCTGGAGCGCCGCGGCGAGCGTGCGTCGGAACTCATCGTCCTCGGTGATGTACGCGTCGGCGTGTACCGATGCCCAGGTCGCATCGGGCGCGCGTGCCCGCACGTGCAACGCGGCGAGGAGCAATGCCGCCGCCGTGCCGCGCCGGGTCGGCTCGACGACGATGCTCGACGCGGGGAGCTCCGGTAACTGCGCCCGCAGATCTTCGGCGTGCGAGCGCTCGGTCACGATCAGAATGCGCTCTGGCGGGACGAGCGGCAGGAGTCGGTCGACGGTCTGCTGGATCATCGATCGCTCGCCGCTCAGGGTAAGCAGCTGCTTTGGCCGGTGCCCGCGACTGAGCGGCCACAAACGCGTGCCCTCGCCACCTGCCAGGACGGCGATGTGCGCCTGTGGCGGGACGGTCAAACCGTCAGCCACGTCCGTCACGGAAGAACGCATACGTCTCGGCCAGTCCCCTGGGGAGTGGCATCTTTGCTTCCCAGCCGAGGGTTTCCCGCGCTTTGGTCGCATTCAGGACGATGCGCACGACGTCGCCTTTGCGGCCGGGACCGAACTGTGGCTGATGTGTGTAGCCGGAGACTTCGGCCATCTCGTCGAAGATCGTCCGGATCGATGTTTCGCGGCCCGTGCCGATATTGAAGGCCTCGCCGGAGCCGCGTTCGAGCGCTGCGATGTTGGCCGTGACACAGTCGCCGACGTAGACGAAGTCGCGCGTTTGCTCTCCGGTGCCGTCGATGGTCACGGGCTGGTCCTTCGCCATGCGCGTCGCGAAGACGGCGACAACAGCGCCCTCTTCGCGCACGCCCTGGCGCGGGCCGTAAATGTTGGCGTAGCGCAGCACCGTGTAATCCAACCCGAACGTTCGCTTGTAGACGCCTAGCCATGCTTCGAGGGCAGCTTTGCTGGCGCCGTATGGCGACAGGGGCCGAGCGGCCGCAGTTTCGGCGACTGGCAGATCGTCCGGCTCGCCGTACATGGCGCCGCCCGACGAGATGTAGATGAACTTCTTGACTCCGTGCGCCGCTGACAGGCGCAGCAGGTTGAGTCCGCCGAGCACGTTGACGCTCGCGTCGTACACGGGGTCGGTCAGTGACGTGGGGACGTTCGCCTGCGCGGCGTGGTGGTCGACCACGTCCGGTTGGAAATCCTTGAAGACCTCTTCCAGGGCTGGATCTCGAATGTCGTACTGGAAGAGCTTGACGTTGGGGTTGAGGTTTGCGCGGTTGCCCGTCGAGAGGTCGTCGATGACGGCGACTTCATGGCCGGCCTTGAGGTTGAGAAAACCGTCGGCGACGTGCGAGCCGATGAACCCAGCACCGCCCGTGACGAGGATTCGCACGGTGAAGTCTACAGTGGCCCGATTCTCGAGGGGCTACGCCCTTGAACCCAAACTAGGGACTTTCAAGGGGCCAGGCCCCTTGCACCCGCTGAGGGGATTTCAAGGGGTGTGCCCCTTCGACCCTACGGGGATTTTCAAGAGGGTGTGCCCCTTCGACCCTACGGGGATTTTCAAGGGGGTGTGCCCCTTCGACCCTACGGGGATTTTCAAGGGGGTGTGCCCCTTCGACCCTACGGGGATTTTCAAGGGGCTCCGCCCCTTGAACCCTCGGAGAGAACGTTAGTCCGCGGCGGCGGCGTGGAGCGGGGGCTCGTCGGTGACGGCGACGCCGTCGAGTGGCAGTTGCTCGCCCGCCAGTTCTGCCGCCGCGCCGACAAAATCACGGAACAGCGGGTGCGGCCGGTTCGGTCGGCTCTTGAGCTCGGGGTGAAACTGACTACCCAACATGAATGGGTGGTCCCGCAGCTCGGCGATCTCCACCAGGCGCCCATCCGGCGACGTGCCCGAGTACACCAGCCCTGCATCCCCGAGCATCTCGCGAAACGTGTTGTTGAACTCGTAACGATGCCGATGCCGTTCGAACACGATCGGCTCGTCGTACGCCAGCGCCGCGCGAGTTCCCGGCTTCAACGCACACGGGTAGACCCCGAGTCGCATCGTCGCGCCCATCTCCTCGACATCGCGCTGCTCAGGCAACAGATCGATGACCGGGTACCGGGTGAAGAGGTTGAACTCGGTCGAATTCGCCTCGGCAGACTCCATCACCTGGCGCGCGAACTCGATACACAGCACCTGCATGCCCAGGCACAACCCGAGATATGGAACCTTGTTCTGGCGCGCAAACCGCGCAGCGCGGATCTTGCCTTCCACGCCCCGATAGCCGAAGCCGCCGGGGACGATGATCCCGTGCAGGCCTTCGAGGACGCGTTCGCCTTCGTCCTCTGCCTGCTCGAGCAATTGCGAGTCGATCCATTTGATCACTGGCTTGCGGTTGTGACTCCAGGCCGCGTGATAGATCGCTTCGCGCACCGAGATATACGCGTCCTGCAGCTCCACGTACTTACCGACGACGCCGATCACGACCTCGTCCTTGACCGTTCGCGAGCGGTGTACGAGCTCGCGCCACCCTTCGAGGTCGGCCGGCCCACTTGCGAGACGCAGCCGCTCGACGATGTAGTCACCCAGGCCCGCCTCTTCGAGAATGAGCGGCACGCTGTAGATCGTGTCCGCCGTTTCCAGCGGCACGACCGCGCGTCGGTCGACGTCGCAAAACAGTGCGATTTTGTCGCGCGTGTCATCTGGGACCGGATAGTCGGAGCGTGCGCAGATCACGTCAGGCTGGATACCGATCGACCGGAGCTCCTTGACGCTGTGCTGTGTCGGCTTGGTCTTCAGCTCACCAGTCGCACCGACGTACGGAAGCAGAGTCACGTGTACGAACAGCGTTCGGTCTGGCTCCAGCTCGCGGTGGATCTGCCGCAGTGCCTCGAGGAACGGCTGACACTCGATGTCTCCGACGGTGCCGCCGACTTCAGCGATGATGACGTCGGCGTTCGTGGCGCGTGCGACACGCTCGATACGGTCTTTGATCTCGTTCGTTACGTGCGGAACCACCTGGATCGTGCCGCCGAGGAAGTCGCCGCGGCGTTCGCGCGCGATCACCGCCGAGTACACGGCACCAGTGGTCACGTTCGATGCGCGCGTCAGGTTCTCGTCGATGAAGCGCTCGTAATGGCCCAGGTCGAGGTCAGTCTCAGCACCGTCGTCGGTGACGAAGACCTCGCCATGCTGGTAGGGCGACATCGTGCCGGGATCGACGTTGATGTAGGGGTCGAGTTTGAGAATGCACACGGAGATGCCGCGTGCCTTGAGCAGTCGCCCGATCGAGGCGACCGTGATGCCCTTACCTACCGACGAAACAACCCCACCTGAGACGAAGATGTACTTCGTTGCTCTTGCCGGTCCCGTGTGATCCACGGGCTTACAGAGTAGCAGTCCGCGCCCGGGTGCCACACGCTTTTGCGCCGGTGCACAATTGCGCTGGAATGCTCCGCCGCCTTGGCATTGCCGCGCTCCTGCTCGCCGCTTGTCAAGCGCCTGCACCCCAAGCTCCACCTCCACCGGCAAGTCCGACGGCACTTCCGAGCATTGCTCCGACGCTGCCGCCAACGCCAACAGCAGTCCCAACACTTGCGCCGACGGCCACACCGATCCCACCAAGCCCGACTGTTGCGCCGACCGTGGTCCCGACGCTCCCGCCGACACCCACGCCAATGCCAGAGCCCGACGCTACGCCTGATCCCACGCGCGCCGAACAACAGCACTATTGCGACACTGCCGC
>JAFAPL010000407.1 GCA_019247135.1 Chloroflexota bacterium
CGCGGCGATCTCACCTGGTTCCGCCTCGGCGTTGACGACGTCCACGAGCTCGCGGAACTCCTCGGCGGAAAAGCCGCCGATGGACACGATTCGATTCAGATTCGCCGTCTTGCGGAAGTAGTCGCGGAAGTAAGCGCGGATGCCGATGTTGCACCAGCCAAACGCGTTGAGCCAGCCCGCGTCGACCTTTATCAAGGCTTGCTCGTACCGCGTGAACATTTCGGGCAGCTCGCGCAGGCGCCAATCCTCGCGCAAGGTGAAGTGCCCGTCGCGTGGCTCGAGCGTCAACGTGCGAGTGGTGACCGCGCCGAACCGCTCGAGATTGACCCATTGGGCGAACGGGCTCAAGCCATACAGCGCGAATCGCCCCCGCGGCGCCCCATAGCCCAACAAACTCGACGACGTGACCACGCGGTTGCGTAGACGAACGCCGTTGAGGTCAAGCATGGTCTGGCTGTGAACGAGATTATTGCAGGTCGGCCTGACTGAGGCATTGGGGTGCGGCATCGCTACGACCCCGTTTATGGCGGCTGCGTATGCAACGGGCGCGTGACTAAGCGTTATCAATAGGTTATCTTCGTGCCCGGGACAGGCTGGTCGATCGGTGGGTAACGAGACTTCGACACCTGGTCAGCCAGGCACTCGGACCAGGGGCCGTAGTGCCTGGTTCAACCTGTTCGGACGTCGGCCAGGTGCGCAACCGCACGCGCTTCCGACCGGCACCTTGACTTTCCTGATGACGGACGTCGAGGGCAGCACGAGGCTGTGGGACACCTACCCGCACCCGATGCGCATCGCGATGCGGCGGCACGACGAAATCGTCGAGCACATCGCTGAGCACCATCACGGCGTTCCCGTGCGCCCGCGCGGAGAGGGCGACAGTCGGTTTGTCGTTTTCGAACGTGCAACCGACGCTCTGGCCGCCGCCGTTCACATTCAGCGGACGTTGCAGTCCGAAGCATGGAATCTGCCAGAGCCACTGTGGGTGCGGGTAGCGCTCCACACCGGCGAAGCGGACCTCCGAGATGGCGACTACTACGGAAGTGCTACCAACCGTTGCGCCAGGTTGAGAGGGCTCGCGCGCGGCGGCCAGATTCTCGTGTCCGGAGCCACGCATGACCTTGTGCACGAGAGCCCGGATCGTTGGCCTGACGGCACTCGCCCGCGCCCACTTGGCGAGCATCGCCTGGAAGGCCTGGCCGCGCCTGAGCGCATCTACCAGGTCGTCGTCACGGGTTTGCGAAGTGAGTTCCCGCCGCTGCGCACAGCGGAGGCCCCGGCGAGCAATCTGCCAGCTCAACTGACCAGCTTCGTAGGGCGTGAGGCGCAGCGCAGTGCACTACAGCGCCAGCTGTCGGAGCCGAGCGTTCGCCTCGTATCTCTGGTGGGCCCGGGCGGCGTCGGCAAAACTCGACTCGCGATCCAGGTCGCCGGCGATGTTTTGCCCAATTTTCCAGACGGTGTGTCGTTTGTATCTCTAGCAAACACCCTCAGCCCCGAGCTGGTGCCTTCAGCGATCGCGCAGTCGCTTGGAATTGTTGGAAGGCCAGGCGAGGCGCTACTGGAGACACTGACGCGCAGCCTGACAGACAAACAACAGCTTCTCGTCCTCGACAACTTCGAACAGGTGCTCGAGGCGGCAGGCACCGTCACCGAGCTGCTGCGGACTTGCCCGTCGGTAAAGGTCCTGATCACAAGCCGGTCGGTGCTTCGGGTCAGCGGCGAGCACGTGCTCGAGCTCGAGCCAATGTCGGTGGCCAGGCCTGGGGAGCCCACCGTTGAGGTCGAACGCAGCGAGGCGGTTCGTCTGTTCGTCGATCGCGCTTGCGCGGCGAAATCCGACTTCACGCTGTCGCCGGAGGCTCTGGCCGAGGTTGCCCGGGTGTGTAGCTTGCTCGACGGGCTGCCGCTGGCCATCGAGCTCGTTGCCGCGCGGGTGCGCGAGTTCTCAGTGAGCGCGCTCCACAAGCGTCTGCTGGAAAGGCGCTTGCCGCTGGTCGGCCGCGCGCCGCGCGACGCTCCACGCAGGCACGAAACGCTTCGGTCGGCCATCGCGTGGAGTTATGACCTGCTCACCGCAGACGAAAAGGCGCTGTTCCGACGGCTGGCCATTTTTGCGGGCGCCTGCACGGCGGAACAGGCGCGCCAGGTGTGTGACTTTGATGCGCAGCCGGTTGACATTCTCGACCGACTGACGTCTCTCCTCGAGAAGAGCCTGCTACGCGGGCAGACAACGTTGACCGACGAGCCACGCTTCATGATGTTGCAAACTGTCCGCGAGTTTGCGCTGGAGCAGCTTGCCGCCAGCAACGAACTGGAGCCCGTGAGCGAGCGCCACGCGACCCTCTGCGAGCTACTGTTAGCCGACGCGGCGAAGCACCGCGGTGGTCCAGACGAGGGCGTTTGGCTGCGTCGACTGGCAGCCGAGCGTGACAACCTGCGAGCTGCTATGTCGTGGTCGCTCGAGCGTCGCAAGGTCGAGCAGGCGCACCGCATGGCCGAGAGCGCGTGGTGGTTCCTGTTGACGTACGGCTACACGCGCGAGGGCGCGGACTGGCTGTCACGCGTGCTCGAGCTCAGCGCGGATCAGCCCAGCGCCGCGCGGGCTCGGGTTCTGGTCGGTGCGGGCCGACTTGCCGACCAATCAGGCGACCTTGCGGCCGCGGAATGCTATCTCGAAGAAGCACTCCTGCTTGCGCGCTCGAGCGGCGATCGCCACGCGCTTGATGGCGCTTTAGGCGGTCTGTCGTTTGTGGCGCACCGCCGTGGCGACGTTGGAAGAGCCATCGCGCTGGCCGAAGAGAATGTCGCGGTTGCACAGGATCTGCACGAGCCTCCCAGCCTGGCGCACGCGCTCACGCGTCTGGGGGAGTTGCTCGTGCTGAACAGGGACATAGAGCGCGCAATTCGAATAGGAACGCAAGCTAGCGAGCTGAGCCAGCAGATCGGTGATCTCGGTGCTCTTGCTGCCGACCTCGATACCCTCGGACTCGCCATGCGCCTCAAGGGTGATCCCCAACGCGCGGCGGAACTCCTGGAGCGAGCCGTGTCGCTGCAGCGCGAGTTTGGCTGGACCACCAACACCGCCGAAGCACTCTTCCGCTGGGCCGACGCGCTCGTGGCATTGGGCCAGATTCATCGAGCCCGTGGTTTGTGCGCCGAGGGACTCGTGCTGGCACGTGACGCCGGGTCACGCCGGCGAATGGCCAATGGTCTCCGACTCGCCGCGGGGCTCGCGCATTATGCCGGCGAGCACGAGCGCGCGGTACGACTGCTGGCTCACGCCGAGCGCCTGTACGGCCAGATCGGCGGCCCGCTCAGCGCGGCCGAGGCCGCTGACCTCGAATCCGTGCAGCGCATACAGTCTCAGCGCGTTGGCAACCTGCAAGCGCTGGTGATCCGCGAGCGTTACGCAGGCGATGTCCCTGAGTCAACGATCGACGACGCGCTGTCTAGCCTGAGATCCGATGAAGGGAGAACCGCATAGTGACCGCTCAGCCCGCGTCTCGACCCGACGAAGTGCACATGCTCGAGTTGCTCATCCAGATGACCCTTGATGACGAGCTTCGGAAGGCACTGCACGACGTCAAGACGGCTGCGCTGAACAACGTCGGCTCGGGGGAGGATCCGACAGACGCGCTCAAGCGAGCCGTGGAGCAGGAGCTGGCGGAGCGAGGCTGGCAGGGTCTCACGTGCGCACGCCTGGAGACGATTGTGTCCGCGTACACCGACCGAATCATGCTCGGTGTCGACTACTGGCGCAGTCAGGATCAGGAACAGTGGAAGAACCTGCGCAACCAGGTGACTGATCTTGCCTCGTCAGACTACTGATATCTGACGCGGGGGTGCCACCGACACCAACACGCACCTTCAAGCAGTACACAGCTGGGACCCACAGGGCGTTGCCGCCGTCGACACTGCTGGTGCAACTAACACCGCTGCTGCGCTTGGCCGGAATTACTCGACTCGCCAACATCACAGGTTTGGACTGCATCGGCATGCCAACGGTGTGCGCCATCCGACCCGCCGCACTCACGCTCTCGGTCGCGGCAGGTAAAGGCTTATCTGTTGAAT
>JAFAPL010000434.1 GCA_019247135.1 Chloroflexota bacterium
AGCCCGGCGCGGGCTGACTTTTTTTGCTTTAAAACTCTGTACATGATCAGGGTCAAGCGCGCGTATGAACCCGCTGCCAGACAGGACGGGAAGCGCTTCCTGGTCGACCGTGTCTGGCCGCGTGGCATCAAGAAGGACGAGCTCCAGATCGAGGGCTGGCTCAAGGAAGTGGCGCCCAGCACCGAGCTGAGGAAATGGTTCGGTCACGATCCCGAGCGATGGAAGGAATTCCAGCAGCGCTATCGGCACGAACTTGGCGCCCACCCTGAGTCAGTGTCATCACTGCTGGATGCAGCCGGGAGTGGGAACGTCACGCTGGTGTACGGCGCACGCGACACAGAGCACAATCAGGCAATCGTGCTCAAGGGATTTCTGGAGGAGAAACTCGCGAGCGAGTCGCGGCCACATGCGCGTTGACGGCGACTCGCGCCGATGGCGCGCATCTTGCACAGCCGCTGATATGGCAGACGCAGCGAGGCTGGATCCGAACGACGAGCCAGAGAGCTTGGATCAGGCGGACGACCCAGCGACGCTGGATCCGGACGACGACGACACAGGCCTGCATCCGATCGACGAGGAGCACGTCGACACGTCGCAGCCTGGCCACGCCGACACCGGCACCGCCGCAGGCGTGGGTGGCGTGACGGGCGCCGCCATCGGTTCAGCCGCCGGCCCGCTAGGCGCGATCGTCGGCGCTGTCGGCGGTATGGTCGTGGGCGCCGCGGCGGAACGCGCCATGCACCTCGACGATGATCGTGCAGCCCACGAGGAGAACGAATCCGCCGACGATTGAACGGCGCGGATGCTCGCTGACGCTCGTCGTCGCGGCCGCGGACCCGGCATCGCCACCTGGACAGCGTGATAGCCTGTTGCGGCTGTGGCGCTCGAGCAGTCACGCGCGATCGAGTCGATTGACGAACTGAAGACACGGCTGACGCAGCGGCAGACCGTCGAGATCGAAGACGAGTCCAGGCCGGCCATGGTGGCCGAGTCGTTGCTGCGTGTCTATCTATGACCGCGGTCCAGCCGATCGCCGGACAGCCGCTTGGCTCGAGCTTGCGAAAACTCGACCCGATGCTTCGGCCGCGTTCGGCGGTCGTCGTCGGTGCATCGCCGAACCCGAGTTTCGTCTCCTCGATTTTCAAGAACCTGCTGCGTAACGGCTTCACCGGCAACGTGGCGGCCGTCAATCCGCGGTACGAGAGCATCCTGGAGGCGCCCTGCTATCCATCCGTGCAGGATGTGCCATGGCCGATTGATCTGGCCGTCGTCGGCGTAAGCTGGCGCCTCGTTCCGGACCTGCTGTCGCAATGCGAACAGAAACGCGTCGGTGCGCTGGTCATGATCACCAGCGGGTACGCGGAGACGGGCGAAGCTGGTGCGGCCCGACAACGGGAACTGACCGCCTGGTCAGAACGCACCGGTATTCCCATTTGTGGCCCGAACTGTCTGGGACTCGCGCACATGCCCTCCGGCATGATGGCCCTGCCGAGCAGTCTGCCCAGGCTCGTTCCAGGCAATCTGGGCCTCATTCTGCAAAGTGGGATGATGGCGCCGAGTCTGATCGGGCCGTTGTTCGCTCGCAACATCGGCATCACGTTCGCCATCACGTCAGGCAATGAAGCCAGCGTCGATCTGGCGGATTACATCAGCTATCTGGCGGCAGACGACGAAACGCAGGTGATTGGCTGTTTCGCCGAGCAGATCAAGAGCCCGACGGCATTCATCAACGCGTGCGAGGAAGCGGCGGAGCGGCGCAAGCCGATCGTCATGCTGAAGATCGGCCGCTCGGTCGCCTCTCAACGCTCCGCGATGGCGCACACTGGATCACTGGTCGGATCCGACGACGTGATCGATGCGGCCCTGAGGAAGCTCGGGGTGTGTCGAGTGCGAGGTGTGGACGAGATGTTCGAGGCGCTGGCGATTTTTCACAATCGTCGGCTGCCGCGCAGTGATGGACTCGCCGCGATTTCCGTCTCTGGTGGCGCCGCCGGCCTTCTCTCGGACCTGGCGCTGGACTGCGGAGTGCGCTTCACTCCACTCACTGACCAGACCGCCGCGGAGCTGAAGCAGGTGGTACCGGAGTTCGGCAACGTCGGCAACCCGCTGGATGTAACCGGCCAGGGGGTGTTCCAGACGGACCTGTTGGAGCGATCGCTCGATCTGCTCGCAACGGCGCCGGGCATCGACGCGATCGTCTACGCACGCTCGTTCCAGGCTTGGATGGATGCGGACACGCCCGTATTTCGGACCCTGGAGCGATCGATCGATCAGCATCCGGAGGTGCCGCTCATTCCGATGTCGCTGGCCGGCGGGCACTTCATGACATCCAATGCGGCCGATACGCCTGTGAAACTGCCAGTGGATCGACTGGACGGCATGCCGTTCCTGCAAGGAGCGGAGTACGGATTGAAAGCCGTCGGAGCGTTCATGCGCTACGCGGCGTTTCAGCGGGCACGTGGCCGCGAACGTGCCGCACGGCTGTCGCCCGGTGATGCTGCGTCGAACAGTTTGCGAGTTCTCGAAGCATCGAATACACCACGCTTGAGCGCCGTCGAGGGCTCCGCGATCCTGAGCGCCTACGGCATTCCGTGCGTGGAAGAAGCATTTGCTGCTACGCGGGAGGAAGCGCAGGCGTTCGCGAGCCGCATCGGTTTTCCCGTGGCGATCAAGGTCGAAGCGCCGAGCCTCGCGCACAAAGCGAAAGCGGGTGGTGTCGCGCTCGGCGTCGCGAGTGCCGAGGAGGTCAAAGCAACATTCGGAAGGGTGATGCGCACAGCGGAGGACGCGCGAGGTGTCATCGTTCAGCGGATGGTGCAGGACAGCGAGGTAGAAATCATCGTTGGAATGAGCCGCGACCCGCAGTTTGGTCCTGTGATTGCTTGCGGCCTGGGCGGCGTATTCGTCGAGACACTGCGGGACCTTCAGTTGCTGCTTCCGCCCGTCACCGCTGAGGAGGTGCGCGGCTCACTCGCACAACTGCGCGGAGCCGCGCTACTGAAGAAGGCCGATATGGCCGCGCTCGTGGATGCCATCGTGCGCTTCTCGGAGCTTTGCGTCGACATCGGTTCGGAATTCCAGGCAATCGACATCAATCCGTTGCTCGTGCGGAGCACAGGCGCGTGCGTGGTCGATTGCCTTTTTGAGAGGTTTTCTTCAAGTGGGCCTGCTTGACGGCAAGAATGCACTCGTTACTGGCGCTGGTCGAGGCATCGGTCGCGGAATTGCGCTCGCGCTCGCTCACGCGGGTGCACGTGTGGTGGTGAACGATCTCGGGACCTCGCTGTCGGGAGAAGGCAGCGAGGCGCTGCCGGCCGACCAGGTGGTCGACGAGATTCTCACCGAGGGCGGCACGGCATCCGTCAACAGAGGCAACGTCGCGGTCTGGGACGACGCGGCCGACATGGTCGAGCAAGTGGTGCGCACCTATGGTCGCATCGACATCCTGGTAAACGTTGCCGGCATTCTCCGCGACCGCATGATCTTCAACATGACCGAAGCGGAGTGGGACGCCGTCCTGGCCGTACATCTGAAAGGCACGTTCAATTGCACGCGCGCCGCATCGATCCACATGCGACAGCAACAGAGCGGACGCATCGTCAGCATGTCGTCGGTATCGGCGCTGGGCTCGCCTGGACAACCGAACTACGCCGCGGCCAAGGCCGGCATCATCGGTCTGACCTGGTCGACGGCGACGGCGCTGGACAAATATGGAGTGACCGTGAACGCGGTCATGCCGAGTGGCGCGACACGCATGATCGACTCGACTCCGCGTGGTCGCCAGGTTTTCGAACAGACGGGCAAGTGGCCGAGCGAGATGGCCAGGGGGACGGAGCGGGATCCGGACAACGTCGCCCCGCTCGTCGTCTTTCTCGCGAGTGACGCCGCGGCCAACGTCAACGGTCAGGTCTTCCACTCGTATGGCTACGGGTACACGTTGCTGGAGCAGCCGCACCCGGTGCGCTCGGTTCGGGCGACGCAACGTTGGGATCCCGAGGAGCTGGCGCGCGTGTTTCCTCAGACGTTAGGGGCGAATCTGAAACCACCGCAATCGTTGGGCTTCGGCACGAAGCTGGACGAGCGCCCGCCGGAGGAGTGGACCGAAGTCGACGGCTATCGCTTCTGGCGCTCGCCCTTCGAAGTCACCCCGTAGGCAAAACGATGTTGAGCACTCGGCCGGGCCTGTAGATCACACGTTTCGCCACCTGAACGTGCGCTGATACTGCCGCCACGCCGCGTGCCGCGGATAGCGCTTCGGCCTCAGTCGCATCAGGCGCCAGCTGCACCATCGCGCGCGTGCGCCCATTCAGCTGAACGGCCACAGGCACAGTCTCGACCA
>JAFAPL010000634.1 GCA_019247135.1 Chloroflexota bacterium
AATGGCATCATCGTCTGAGATTGCTGGCTATCCCGTTGTCCCTCCTGAAAACACCGTAGGTCTTGTGGCGATTGAGCTTGGCGGTCTCTGCTGATAGCGCCATCCCGCGCGCTGCGCAACCGCCAGGCCGCGGTGCGATCGTTCAAATCCCCCACGTCGACGGCCTCCATCACCACTACGAACGCCGAGCCGCCTGAGACCTCCTAACGTCGCGCGACCACTTACGGACGTTTGGTCGAGCTGGTGCCATCGACAGAGTGAATCAACTACTCGGCTGACGCGTCGCCTCGGAACTCGTGTTGTCCCGCCATCGATACCAACGTCTGATAGACGAAACCTTACTGCCGGCGGCACTATTCATGTGGGTCCGATGGCGGCAGCAAATGTCGTCACCGATGCGGATGCTTCCGATGGAAGCGAGAGGAGGATGTCGCCGATGGCTAAGGTACTGTTCATAGTGAGCGGGGCCACCTACTGGGTCCTGAAAGATGGCACGAGATACGCGACAGGTTACTGGGCAGAAGAGTTTGCGAACCCGTACAAGATCGTCACCGATGCGGGCCACGACGTTGTGGTCGCCACGCCCAATGGCGTGACCCCGAACGTCGACATGATGAGTCTGCGCCCCGAGATGGCGGGTGGAACGGAGGGCGCCCTCGAACTGGAGGCGATCATCCGCTCGGCAGAGGAGATGCGGCGCCCGCTCAAGCTGTCGGATGTGCGCCTCGAGGACTATGACGCCGTCTACCTGCCGGGTGGTCACGGCCCTATGGCCGACCTGGCATTCGACGCCGACACCGGAAGACTGCTCACCGAACAGCTCACGTCGGGCAGACCGCTGTTCATCGTGTGTCACGGTCCCGCCGCGATGCTGTCTACAAGAATCCGCGGCGTGTCGCCGTTCAAAGGCTATCGCGTCACGTGCTTCACCAACGAAGAGGAAGAAGCCGTCGGGGTGGCTCCCAGGGCGACATGGCTGCTCGAGACCGAGCTGAAAGAAAAAGTTGGTGTCGTCTTTAGCCGTGGCGAGATCTGGAAGCCATTCATGGTTGAAGACCGCAATCTGGTCACCGGCCAGAACCCGCATTCGGCCGCAGTTCTGGGAAAGCGGTTGCTCGAAGTCCTGGCGGGGCGGGGCGCGCCTGCTAAACAGTCGCAGGTGCGTGTCGGACACTCGAGCGTAGTACCGGCGACGGTATGAGCCAGCAGGTCGCTCGTTGGAGCCGTCTGCACGCAGGGGAAGAGATCGTCCGCTCGTTGAACAACAGCCGCTGGCGCCGCGACCCGAACGGGTCCGCGGCGCAAGCCCTTTCGATCGCACAGACTCGTGTAACCGGCGGGCTGCGCTTCGCTGCCTTCGCGTCGACCAATGTGATCTTCGATCTGGCTTCGCGCGCAAGACCGCTCTCGCATCCGGCGTGCGGTGGAACTTGAGGCCGCGCGCAGGATGCTGAATGTCGCGTTACTAGTGTCGTATGGCGTGCGGTGGACCTAACAGCCCGTGGTGAAAGTCTGACATCCGCGTCTTGGTCGGCTCCCACCATCACGCGTTAAATCGATCACTCGCCAGAATCGAGCAGCTGTACTACAGTGGCGCGCATGGCAATGGGAACGCGCAAGGACGAGCAACCGACGTTGTGGATTCCGACCTCTGAGCTGCCGAAATCGCCGGGCCATCCGTTCTACGCGCGCGTCACCACGTTGCTGGACGCCCACGGGTTCGATCAGTTCGTCGAGGATCTCTGCGCGCGCTTTTATGCGCCTGTCATGGGTCGGCCCAGCCTCGCGCCCGGACGGTACTTTCGGTTGCTCATGATCGGCTACTTCGAAGGCATCGATTCGGAACGCGGGATCGCCTGGCGCGCCACCGACTCGCTGGCGATCCGCAGCTTTCTGCGGCTCGGCCTGGACGAGGATCCGCCGGATCATTCGACGATTTCGCGGACGAGACGCTTGATCGACCTGGACACGCATCGGGCCGTCTTTACCTGGGTGCAACAACGCCTCGTCGAGGCGGGCGTGTTCAGGGGCAAGACCGTGGCGATCGACGCGACCACGCTGGAAGCGAACGCCGCGATGCGGAGCATCGTGCGGCGGGACACCGGCGAACGCTACGACGAGTTTCTGACCCGACTGGCGAAGGCCTCGGGGATTGAGACGCCGACGCGGGACGACTTGGCCCGGCTCGATCGCGGTCGGAACAAAACGACCTCGAATGAAGACTGGCGACACCCGTGGGATCCGGACGCGAAAGTGACCAAGATGAAAGACGGTCGCACGCATCTGGCCCACAAAGCCGAGCATGCGGTCGACCTCGAGACGGGCGCGATTGTGGCCGTCACGCTCCAGGGCGCGGACGAAGGCGATCCCACGACGATGGTGGAAACCACGATCGCGGCCGCGGAACAGGTCGAAGCGGCGCAGGCCGATGTCGAGGACCCGCAACGGCTGGAAGAAATCGTCGCCGATAAGGGCTATCACAGTAACCAGACGATGCTGGACCTCGACGCGGTCAAGATTCGCTCCTATGTCGCCGAGCCCGATCGGGGCCGCCGTGATTGGTCGAAGGATCCGTACGCGCAGACGCCGGTGTATCGGAATCGACGCCGCGTTCGCGGTCGACGCGGCCGTCGCCTGATGCGCCGGCCCGGGGAGACCATCGAGCGCTCGTTCGCCCATCTGTACGACACCGGTGGGATGCGCCGCACCCATCTGCGAGGTCACTCGAATATTCTTAAGCGGCTCGTGATCCATGCGAGCGCGTTCAACCTCGGTCTCATTATGCGGAAGGCGATCGGGGTTGGCACCACGCGAGGTCTGCAGGACCTCGTTGACCGACTTGTTGCGGCCTTGTTCCCGCTGATCCAGTTGGTCTGCGATCCGATTTCTCTCATCGCTGTCAATCGGCCAGCATCGGACCCGAATCGCGGTTCGTGGCAGTTACCCTTCGTGGTGACCGAAATCGCGACTTGTACCACGGCCTGCTAGGGACTATAGAATGCTTGGGCATTGGCATTCGAACCTCGAACGTAGATCGCGAATTTCCGGTACCGCGCGTCGCGAGCGAAACCCAAGGTCATGTTCCACAGCTGACGGCCAACCCCCATGCCCCTCCACGCGGGTAGAAGGAAAGTGCCGACTTGACCGACGTGAGCCATTGAATCGAGGATGGCAGACCATCTGTCGAGAATCTGAAGACCAACAATGCCTCGCGCCTCGTCGACAGCGACATGAATTGC
>JAFAPL010000651.1 GCA_019247135.1 Chloroflexota bacterium
ACATGCCCGAGGTCACGATCTGCTACGGCATGACCGAGACCTCACCCGTATCAACGCAGAGCAGCACGGACGATCCGCTCGAAAAACGTGTGTCGACGGTCGGCCGAATCCATCCGCACGTCGAGATCAAGATCGTCAATCCGTCGACCGGCTACGTGGTGCCGCGCGGCCAGCCTGGCGAGCTGTGCACACGCGGCTACGGCGTCATGCTCGGGTATTGGAACAATCCCGAGGCGACGCACGAAGCCATCGACGTGGCGCGCTGGATGCACACCGGCGACTTGGCGACCATGGACGACGCCGGCTACGTGAACATCGTCGGGCGTATCAAGGACATGATCATTCGCGGTGGCGAGAACATCTACCCGCGCGAGATCGAGGAGTTTCTGTACACGCATCCCGACGTCAGCGACGTCCAGGTGATCGGCGTGCCCAGCGAGCGCTACGGCGAGGAGGTCATGGCCTGGATCAAGCCGCGCGAGGGCGCCTCGCTCACGGACGAGGCGCTGGTCGAGTACTGCCGCGGCAAGATCGCCACCTACAAGATTCCGCGCTACTGGAAGTTCGTGGACGGCTACCCGATGACCGTCACGGGCAAGATCCAGAAGTTCAAGATGCGCGAGACAGCCGTCGCCGAGCTCGGCCTCGAGCTCGCAGCCGCCGTCGCGACCGCGTAGTCGTCAAGGGGACTGAAGAAGTCCCCCTGACACCTCCCTTATGTCCGCTCGCCCATCGTCGGCAGATATTGTGGCGTTTGCCTGGCGTGCGTGATCTGTTCGAAAGCGTACGCAAGCGCGATCAGCTTCGGCTCGCTCCAGGCTGTGCCATAAAAACTGATGCCGACCGGTAGGCCAAACGAAAAGCCCGCGGGCACGGTGACGATCGGGTAACCGGCTCGCGCGCACGGGCTCGAGCTCGCCAGAACGAAGTGGTCACCGTTGACTAGATCAGTTACCCACGATGGGCTGTTCGTTGGCCCGATGAACGCGTCCAGACCGTACGTGCTCAAAGTAGTGTTGATGTCGTCGCGTGACTTGCCCTGGCTGGTTTGTAGCGCGGCGTTGTAGCCGGCAGTGTCGTTGAGGTCTTTCTTCTCAGAAGCCTCGAAAGTTTCCTGGCCAAACCACTTCAGCTCACGCGCGGCATCTGCGTTGTTGTAGGCGATCAGATCGGCCAGAGTTTGTGGTCCACCTGGTCGAGTCGACAGGTATTTTGCTATGTCGGCTTTGAAGTCCCACATCAATACTTGTGTTTCGGCGTCCGAGACCGCTTTGTCGTCGTTCGAGTTCAGCTTGACGTCGATGACGGTCGCGCCCGCGTCTTTGAGCGCGTTGATCGCGTTTTCCATGATCGCGTCGACTCTCGGATGGATACCGAAGCCGACGTTTCTTGCCGCCCCGATCTTGGCACCGTTCAGAGCATGCGGATCGAGGTACTGGAGGTAATTGGTCTGGAAATGGCCGGCGCTCGCCGAGGTGGCGGCATCCCGCGAGTCGACGCCGACGAGCGTGCCCAGGACGGCGGCGGCATCCGCCAGAACGCGGCCGTGCGTACCGATGGTGTCCTGGACGTGCGAGATGGGGATCACCCCAGCACGACTCGTGATCCCGACGGTCGGCTTGATGCCGGCGATGCCGTTATGTCCGGCGGGACACACAACTGAGCCATCGGTCTCGGTCGCGATGGTCGCGGCCGCCAGGCTGGCCGCGGCGGCCACGCCGGAGCCTGAGCTCGAGCCGCACGGGTTGCGATCCAGAACGAACGGCATGTTGTTCTGGCCGCCGCGACCACTCCAGCCGCTGGTCGAGTGTGACGAACGGAAGTTGGCCCATTCGCTCAGATTCGTCTTGCCCAGGATCACGGCGCCGGCCTCACGTAACCGCGCCGCGATCGTTGCGTCCTGACTCGGGGTAGCTGAGTTGACCAGTGCGAGTGAGCCGGCGGTCGTGTGCATCGAGTCCGCGGTGTCGATGTTGTCCTTGATCAGGATGGGCATGCCGTGGATCGGCGAGCGCGGGCCGTTGCGACGCCGCTCGGCGTCCATGCTCGCGGCGATGTTCAGCGCGTCTTTGTTGAGCTCGAGCACCGAGTTCAGGAACGGTCCGGATCGGTCGATCGCCTCGATTCGCGCCTGGTATTCCTTGACCAGCTCGACGGAGCTGATCTTGCCCGCGTCCATCGCCGCGTTCAGGTCCGCGATCGACCGATCGATGACCGACGCGAACACCGCGTTTGGCGGTTGAGGCGTGCCCGTCGGCGTGGCTGGCGCGGTCGTTTGAGCGCCGACATCGGACGCTTGCAACAGTTCGGCGACGCTCGCAGCCGCGCCCGCGGCGATCACGGTCGTACGCAACAGTGCGCGGCGGCTGACAACGCCGCCCAGGCCCGGAGTGCCGTTCTCTCCGTCCACCGTCATCCTGTCTCCAATCCGTAGCCCCGTCCAGGTTGCGGCGGGACCGCTTCGAGGATGCGGCCGGTCACATGCCGAGTCCCCGAGCCGGCCGCCTGCCAGTGTAGCCGTCGTGTGCGAAACATGGAAAACGGTTGCCGCGGTGCCGGCACGCACGGAGCGAAACAAAGCTAATCGCTGCGGTCCTCGATCTCCCATGCATGGTCGAGCACGTGCCAGGCGATGCGGCGGGCGGCGTAGCGAACCGGCCACATGTTGCCGCGAGTCTCGACCTCGCGTTGTCCACGCAGGCAGGCCAACACGATTTCACGCGCTGCGCGGATCGCCTCCGCGTCCTCCCGAGCAGGCTGTGCGACGCGTGCACCGAGCTTGCGCGCGTAGATGGTCGCCTCCGCGCCGATCACGTGATCGACGATCGCGTCTCGATCGCGTCCGCCACCCCGCGGGCCTTTTCTCAAGCTCGCGGGCGCCCTTGCGACGACCTCATCGAAGATCTTCCAGGACGCGGACACGATTGCACACAGACGCTCGACCTCTGCTTTGGAAGGCGTCAACGCGTCGGCGGCGGTGGCATGCGAAGGCACGCCGAACTCGGTGCCGCCTGAGCCATCGATGCGATCGACAACGGAAAATTGAATGCGCTTCGGGAACGGCAGACCCGCCGCCTGCGCAACTGGCCGGTAGCGGTCGGCGTATGTTGCGAGTGTCTCCAGCGCCTGGGCCTCGTCTCGGCCAGAGCGGCACCAGCCCGGCCAATCCACCGCGCACGCGAACACGCGCTTGTTGCCACGCTCGACATAGGCTGCCGTGTCCGGCACGCTGATTTAGCCAGCGTGATCAGTCGGGCGTCGCCAGCGTGACCACGCGGGCTCGTTCACCGGCGGCCGCAAACGTTGAGCGATTCCTGCCTCCGTCGGCTGTCCGACCGGTTGATCATGCGCTGGCCGAACGGCGACCGAGGGCTCAGGTGCCTGGATCACTCCGGGGATCGCGTCTACCCGCACGAGGCTCAGCTGGACGAGCTGCGTGAGCTCGCGCAGGGTGCGCAGCAAGCCGTGATCACGCGCGAGCTCGGAGACGCTATGCCGCCCGTCGAGCCGGATCAGCAGTCGCAGCGTGTCGCGGTCCAGGGACACCTGCCGATCGTCATTGCCTTCGTCCAGGGTCAGGTGCGGCACTGCTCCGAGTGATGGCACCGCGGCCTTGAGGGCCGCTTGTTCACGGCTGAGTCGCTGGAGCGCCTCGGTGACCTGGTCACCCGAGAGCCGCAGGTTCTGATCGAGCGGTCCAGTGGCGTCCCGAAAGTCGAACCGAGCACTCGAGAGTGCCAGCGCGATCGCCTCGAGAGCCGCCATGCCTTGTTCCTGGTCGAACGCCGCGCCAACGAGCAAGCCATCGTCGATATCGAGCCTGCCCGACAGCTCGGCGTCGTGCACGATGAGTCGGCCGCTTTTCGCGACCGTCGTCAAAAATTGGACCAGTGGGAGGAGGCCGATGCCCTCCAGGTTGCCACTCAGTTCAGTCACTTCTAGGTACCCTACCGCCGCGCGGTCGCGGCGTCACCCCTATCCTGCTGCACGAGTCGCGCCACGGTCCTCAGGAGAGAGATGCTCAACCGTGACGCCCGTCGCGCAGATCGTGCGTGTGACATACCGACCGCCGTACACCCAGTAAATGCGCATCTGACCGCTGCCGCGGTTCGCGAATCGATGCGGCAGCCCCGCGGGCGCCCACGTCGCGTCGCCAGTCTTCAGCTCGAAGGTCTCGTCGCCCAGTTCGACCAGCGCTTCGCCCTCGAGAATCAAGACGGTCTCTTCGACATTGTGGGTATGCAAGGGGATGCCCGTGCCAGGTCCGAAAATGGTGATCCCGGTCGTGACCTTGTTGTCCTCGGAGTTCCACTTGCCGACAAGCGGGATCGTCTTGACTCCCGTTCCACGATCGAACGGTTCGATGTCTTCCTGATGCAGGACCATCGGCACGAGCGCCATCACGTTTGCCTCCTGATCTCGACTTCCGCCTCGATCTCGACCGGGATATTGAACGGCAAGTCCGCCATGCCCACGGCCGAACGGGCGTGCGCGCCGACCTCTGGACCAAAGACCTCCAGGATGAGGTCGGAAAAGCCGTTGATGACGGCGGGCTCCTGACCGAAGCCCGGCTCGGTGTTGACCATTCCGAACACGCGCAGCCAGGCGGTGATGCGATCCAGATCCCCGAGCGCTCGGGCAAGATCACCCAGGATCGCCAACCCGGTCAGGCGTGCCGACGCATACGCCTGTTCGAGCGTCACCTCGCAGCCGACCTTGCCAAAAGGGCCCGTCACGACGCCCTCCGGCGTGAGTGGCCCGTGGCCGGCTACATATGCTCGGTCGCCGCGGACTCGCACGGGTGCAAATGGCAGTCTCACGCCTGGTGGCGCCTGTTGCGCTTGCGGCAACACGAGCCCAAGCTCCTGCAGCCGCGCCTCGATCCGCATGCGCAGCTACCGTACCTCGCCCCGCGGCGCGCCGTGGCTCCGCTGCCTTCCGCGCCAC
>JAFAPL010000141.1 GCA_019247135.1 Chloroflexota bacterium
GTATCCGTCGGCCATGAATCCGGCCCCCGCTTCGTGCCGCGTGGTCACCACCCGTAACTGGGGGATGTCGAACAGCCCGTCGAACAGGCCGACGTTGTGTGTCCCGACGATTCCGAAGATGACCTCGATGCCCTCGGCGCGTAGCGCACGCGCCAGCGCCTGTCCGCCCGTGAGTGCCGCCATCAATCAGCCCTGTTCAACCTCGCCTGGCCTATGGTGCCACCGGACATCGTCTGTGTGCCTGGAGGGAGCAGTTCCTCGCGAAGCTGCACGAAATCACGGCCCGCCGCAGTGATTCGGACGTGCTTGGAGAGGTCGTCATCGCGTTTGGGAATCGCGCCCACGCTCGGGACTCTGATGTAGCCAACGTCGCGCAAGTACCGCAGCTCACGTTCGAGCCCGAGGCTCATCTCATACGGTCCGAAGTGGTCGGTCGACAGCTTCTTCAGATTGTGGAACATGGGTTCCGCCATCGTCATGACGAACAGGCGCTGGACTTTGCGATTGGTCTCCTCCAGCTGATCGCGGGCGTGGTGGGCGACGTCCTCGGCATTCTTGGCGACTTCACGGATCGTGTCCAGCTCCGTACTGATCCCGGTCGGACCGGCGCTCAATTTCCTGACCCGTTCAGCAGTCGTTGCGACAAGGATCAGGACCGCCACGATGACGATTGCGCCGATCAACGGCCCGTCCGTGGCTCCGGTGAACAGCCGCAGGACGAGTAGGAGTTCGATGACGCTCAGGATGATCAGAAGCGCCAGCGTTCGCCACTCGGCGGCAAGGTCCAACCGATTGGACGCTCCCTGCATGGCTTCCCCCCGAAGAAAGAACGTCACGTTCGCGGCACGTTCGGGGTGGAGTCTACTCCGCTCGCCGCCGGCGGCTATGCTGGACCCACACATGGCTCCTGCCCTTTCCATGGCCGCTGCCGCGTTCTTGCTTACGCTCGGCTTCGGGTATCCGGTTCTGAGCTTCCTGCGTCGTTCAGGCATCGCCAAGCACGTCGGCCCCGATGAGCTTCCGTCCCACCACTCCAAGACAGGCACGCCGACGATGGGCGGCATCCTCTTCGTCGGCCCGATCATCTTTTTGACCGCCATGCTGGCGGTGACGTGGTTGCGCGAATCCGGCCGCTCGATCTTGCTGCCGACAGGCACCATGCTGCTGACGGCCGCCGTCGGCGCCTATGACGACCGATTGAGTCTGGTGCGCAGCATGCGCGAGGGTCGCGGACTGGGCATCCGCGCGAAGTTCATCGTGCTCGGGGTGGTCGCGCTCATCGCCGCGCTCGCCTTGTGGCACCCGGCCGGACTCGGCATCGATTACCTGTTCGTGCCTGGTATCAAGGGCCGTCTGACGATTGGCTGGCTGATCGTGCCGCTGGCCTGGCTAGCGATCGTCGGCGCGGCGCACGCCGTCAATCTCACCGACGGCCTGGACGGTTTAGCCGGGCACACGGCGGCCGTCGCATTCGCGGCGTACGGCACGATCGCCTACCTGCAGGGCCAGGTGTATCTGGTGACGTTCTGCTTCACGGTCGCGGGTGCACTGCTCGCGTTCCTGTGGTTCAACGCGCACCCAGCGCAGGTGATCATGGGCGACACCGGGGCACTCGCGCTTGGCGCGACGCTGGCCGTGGTCGCGCTGATGTTGGGCCAGGTGCTTCTCCTGCCGATCGTGGGCTTCGTGTTTGTTGCCGTGACCGTCTCGGTGATTCTGCAGGTCGCCTACTTTCGAGTCACCAGGGGCAAACGGCTCTTCCGCCGTGCGCCGCTACATCATCACTTCGAGCTGATGGGCTGGAGTCAGATGCAAGTCGCCCAGCGCTTCTGGCTGGTGAGCATGATCGCCGGCCTCCTCGGCGTCGCGCTCGCGCTGCTCTGACCCAGGCCGCCCACTACGACCCGGGCTGAAGAGTCGCGTACCGTGACTCAACCCTTACCCCCCTTTCTCCCCCTCTCGCTCACCTCCTTCTCCCCCTCTCCCTGGCAGCCCTGGCAGGGAGAGGGGGTCGGGGGGAGTGGGTCGAAACCCCGGACGGACTTGCGCCGCCCGTACTTAGCCCGCGGCCGTGAGGATCCGCTCCACGGCCGAGGCGAGGGCGTCGATTTCAGTTTCCGTCATTGGCGTGGTGATGCACCCCATGCCGCGCGGAGCCAGGAAGAACCCGTCGTTCAACAGGCCTACGAGCAGCGCGC
>JAFAPL010000391.1 GCA_019247135.1 Chloroflexota bacterium
CTTTACCGGGTTGGTCCGGTAGAGCACGGTGTCCCAGCGATTCAGTGATGCCGCGGCGTACAGTCGCAGCGCGCGCTCGAAGCTGGCGTTGGCCGCCGCAAGTTTGGCCATTCCGAGGATAGCGCCACACTGGTGATAACCGACGGCTCGCGCCCTCAGTGCTGCATCGAAGTGCTGGCGCGCCTGCGCTTTGTCCAGATTCGCCAGACTCACGAGGCCCAGGTGGATGTGAGCGTGCGTCTGGAGCTTCGGGTCGCGTGCCTCGATGCCGCGCTGAAGTGACTCCGCATGGTGTGCCAGCGCGTCATCGAGGCGGTCTTCGGTCTCGTCCAGGTGGCCTAACAAGCCGACCGCCGTCGACAGGGTGCGAATGTCCGCGGCGACCCTCGCCGCGACAACCGCTTCTTCGAGATGAATCCGAGCATCGATATGGTTGCCTTGACTCAAGCGCGCGACCCCGAGGAACATGAGTGCCTCCGAGAGGATGTACGTCTTGCCTGATCGGCGAGCGTAAACAACGGCCTCCTCCAGTTGGGCACTTTTGTCGGCGAGAACGGTTGTGCCGGTTCCGGCCTGGGCCCGCCAGATCAATGCCTGCGCCACTCGGCCCGCGTCATTTGTCTGACGCAGCAGATGGAGCGCCTCGTCCAGTTCTGCCGAGGCGACCAGCGGCTCTCCAATGTCCCCGGCGAAGTCACCCGCGGCCAGCACGGCGGCGGCGCGCAGTTCGACAGGTGCTTCGGGTGCCAGCAGTAACAGCCTGCGCAGCCATTCGCGACCTTCGCTGGGCTGAGTCAGCCGCCAGAACCGCCGCAGATGGACTGCCATCGTAAGCGCGGCCTCCGGAGCTTCGTGCGCGCCCCATTCGAGCGCAGCTCTGAAGTTGCCGAGCTCCTCCTGCAGTTTGTCCGCCCACTGCCCTTGCTGAGCCCCGCGTAGCTCGACGGCGGCGCGGGCGGCCAACTCGGTAAACCACCTGAAGTGGCGTTCGCGCGCGGCGCCCGCGTCGCCCGACATCTCGAGCCGGGTTCGAGCGTACTCCCGCAGCGTTTCCAGAAGGCGATACCGGGCGCGACCATCGAAACCGCTGCCCGCGACCACCATCGACTTGTCGACCAGGCGCCCGAGCACGTCAAAACTGCAGTCCGCGATGGCCTCACCCGCGGCCGGCTCGAAGCCGCCGCTGAAAGCCGAAAGGCAAGCGAAAGCCCGCCGTTCGCTAGCGTCCAGAAGATCGTGGCTCCAGGTAATCGCTGCGTGGAGTGTCTCGTGTCGCGAGTCGAGCACACGGCCGCGTCGGCTCAAGATCGAGAATGGCGCCTGCAGTCGGAGGAGAATGTCCTCGACCGGCAGTTGGCCAACGCGAGCCGCCGCCAGCTCGATCGCCAGTGGCAGCCCGTCCAGACGCCGGCAGATCTCGGCAATCGCGGACCTGGATTGGTTGACGCCGGCCTCGTGCGGCGTCATAAGGCGCGCACGCTCGAGGAACAGCTGCACGCCAGCAGCTTCAGCCAGCGGCGGTAAAGGCAGCCGCAGCTCTCCCGCGATCCCGAGGGGTTCGCGACTGGTGGACAGAAACGCCACATCGGGTAGACGCTGCAAGAGCTGCACGACAATGTGGGCGACAGCGTCGATCAGACGCTCGCAGTTGTCGAGCACGATCAACGCTGGCGCGCTGCCGAGCAGACGGCCGATCGAGTCGACCGGACTGGGGCCCGGATCGCCGCGCCCCCCGAGTGAGTGAACGATCGCTTGGGCCAGCTGTCCTGGATCATCCAATTGGGCAAGGTCGACGAAGTACACCGCGCCGAACCCTGTAGCGCGCAGCTCGCGGGCGACCTCGATCGCCAGTCTCGTCTTGCCGACGCCGGCGGGGCCGACAAGGGCAACAAGCTGGGCGGCCTTCGTCGCGCCCAGGACTTCGTTGACCTCAGTTTCGCGTCCAATGAACGACGTAAGCGGCCGAGGGAGAAGCGCTACACCGACGGCACGAATCGGCAAGCTCGTATCTTCCAGCGCAGAGATGGGCGGTCGTCGTAGCGGAACGTCACCGCGCGCGCTGAGCGCCGAAGGCGTTTTAGGGCGGCGTCCCGCCAGAGCCAGCTGCTCTGCTTCGTCCCGTGTCAGGGCCATAGCCAATGCCAGGCGTTCCACCGTATCGGCGTGCGGATAGCGTCGAATCCCGCGCTCGAGGTCGGAGATACCTCGGACACTCAAGCGTGCGCGCTCGGCAAGGACGTCTTGCGTCAGGCCAGCACCCAGCCGATAGGCTCGCAGCCACGCCCCGAACCCTCGCCAGAACGGTTCCGTCGGCGTTGCTCGGTCGACCCCGCGCGCCTGGTCCACCCGTCGCGCCGAGCATAGCACTGTTGTTGGCACATGCGTGGGTCGAATGCGTGGGTCAAGTGCGTTCTTTGCGTCTGGCAGTCGGAGCGTCCACCGAGCAGTGTGGTGGCGCAAGTTGTCTTCAATTCACGGAGGTTCCCGATGCGCCGCGTTTCGATGCACAGTCTGAGATTCCCAACACGCTTCCTGGTGGTCGGCATGGTTGTCGTTTTGCTCGGCACACTCGCCGGCCCGGCCCAGGCGCGCGACGAACGGGTCACATTCACCAAATGGTTCTCACCCGGTTTCCCGAACATGCTCGGTTTCGTCGACGATGAGCCTGTCGGCAGCTTCAACGGGCAGGTGCTTGACCTCGTGCCGACACCCGACAACCGATTCATCCTCCTCGAGGCGCAATACAACGTCACCAGCGGCAACCCTTCGAGGTCCTTCAGCGCAGTCATCGCGGGCGAACAGAGCGTCCAGAGCGGCAAGGCCGTGTTGACCGGTAGCGTGGTATCCGGCCCGCGCACGGGCGAGCCGGTGAACGTCCAGTTCACCCAGCGCACCGACTGCCCTGGCGCACCGAAAGGGGTGTGCTTCCAGGGCACTATCCGCATCGGAGACGCAGCCACGGAAAACGATTGACTCTCGTGAAATTCGGTATTCCGAGATCGCGGTCCAGGATTGCTGCAAAAGCGGTGGTGTAGTGCCCGCGCTTAGTGGCATGTTACGCGACCTTACTGACGGTGTGCTCCTGATGAGTCCGGGCGATCCTCATAGGACCCACCTGCTTGTGCTCCAGATCGCTCAAGCCAAGTCCTCTGGCGCGTGCCAGAAATAGATCGAGCACCGCCCAGCACATACTCAAGCAACTGGTTTCTCCGGGGAAGCGACCGATGACTTTTGTCCGTCGCTTCACCTCCTCTAACGAACGCTCCAACAGATTCGACGACCTGAACCGCTTGCGCAGCCGCGGGAAGTAGTTCAGATGAATGCACAGAGCCGGGAGGTCCTCCGCCAGGCAGGCGGCCGCGCTTGGATACGGCCGCTCCAATTCGGCGAGCAACTTGCTCAGCCGCCGTTCGGCATCGACCGGGTCGGTGGCTTCATCCAGTGCTGCCCAGTATGCAGCCTTCACCTCGTCGTGCAGACCGGCTCGTTTTGGTAGCTTTGCGACCAGGTTGCGTAACTTGTGAACAGCGCAGCGGCCGCGGTCCGAGTCCGGCCACAGCTCTTGGATTGCCTTGATGAGACCGGGCGCGCCGTCGCTGACCACCAACAAGGGCGCCCGGAGTCCACGCCGCGTGAGATCGCGGCCGAGGTCCAGCCAATCCTCGTGCGACTCACGCTGGCCGAGACGCACTGCCAGCAGCACGCGTTTGCCTTCGGTGCTATACCCCCAAGCCACCAGCACCCCTTCCTTCTGACCGCTCGGCCGTGTGGGCAAATAGACAGCATCCAAAAACAGCGCCATCACGTTGACATCGGCCACGCTTTTGTTGCAGAACGCGGTGTAACGGTCGCGCAATTCGCGGCAAATCCGACTGACCGTGCTCTTCGAGATGTGGCCCAGCTCGGCCTCCTCAGCGAGGCTCTCGATATCCCGATCTGACAGCCCGCGCACGTAGCCGCCAATGATCAGCGCCTCCAGTGGTCGGGTGCGGACGACCGCTTTGGTGTCCGGAATCACTCGACTGACGAAACGCTCGGCGGTGTTGCGCACCTGGGGCATGGCAATGCTGAGTGCGCCTTCGGCGGTGTGGATGGGTTTCGGCCGGGTCCCGTTGCGTGAGCCGGTGGCCATTGGCGTGCGTTGGTAGCGAGCACGGCCCAGGAATGCGGCAACTTCTTCATCGACTGCACGCTGCAACACCAGGCGTGCGCCCAGCCGGCCCAGTTCCGCCAGGTGCTCGCTGGCCTCGCCCAGGCCCCTGGTCAGCAACTCCTCGATCTGCTGCTCGAGCCGAACGCTCGGGGCGATTCTCGCTATCCTCTCCATCTGGCGTAGTTCCCCTTTCGGTGGTTTTCGAACAACCTGCCGTGGGAGGCTACGCCACCTCACTTTTACAGCGCGCCGGAAACGCGATCCGTCACAACGTGACTGCCGAGTACACCCCCCCTAGTCGGTCAGTAGCGACTGTGTCTGGCGCAGCGGACAATGCCGCCAGACTTCTATTGCACAGTGAGTGCCCTTGGCAGCATTGCCAGAGCCGCCGGCCGGGACACCACCACGATTCCGTGCCATTGCCCGCGTACCCAGTCGAGTAGGCGCGCCCGACGCTGTACGCGCCTCAGGCCGCGCGTGCCCGCTCCGACCTCAAGTAGCTGGTCGACGAGCTCGCGCCTTGCCGACAGCTTGTGTTGGCCGAGGTGCTCATGCGTAGCTACCGCGTGACGCCGGCGTCCTGCCCCCGAGACCACCCGAAATCGGTCGCGTAGGGATCCCCAATCCGCCGGCAAAACGGCCGATTTTCGCCCAGGGAACGCCTGTGGAACGCCTGGGGAACGCCTGTGGAACGGCTGTGGTACGGGCGGCCTTTCACACTCGGTCGCATCACTCCGCGGCCCCGCAGGCAGAGGGGCACACCCCATCGATGTTCCCCCGACTTGAAGCCGCGGCCCGGTGCCGCTCGGACGCACCTATATACCCATGGACACCGCCCCCATCGTCACCCTGTTCACGCAACTCATGACCGCCGGCGTTGCCCTCGGCGCGGTCGTGTGCGCGTTTTTCCTGATGCTCGCGGGCTACCAGTGGATGACCGCCGGTGGCAGTGTGCGCAGCGTGGAGTCGGCCAGGAGCAGCTTGACCCACGCCATCATCGGGTTCGTCATCGTCGTTTTGTGCAAGGTGCTCGCCAATCTCGTCGCCTCCGCGCTGGGCGCGCCGACGGCCGGCTGAGCCGCCGAGCCGACCCCCTGATCACGAGGTACTGCATGCCCCGCATCCACGAAATGCCCACTCATCTGAACGTCGAGGACACCCTGCTCGGCCCGCTGACCCCCAGCCAGCTGGTGCGACTCGCCGCGGGTCTGTCGCTGGCCTACATCACCTGGGACCAAGTGACGGTCCTCCCCGATCTGCGCAGGCGTCGTTCGACTCCACTCTGTTGCTGAGCGTGATAAGCGTGCGCGCCTGGCCATCGGCCTGTTGCACCCGGACCTGCTCGGGCGCGGGACGGGCACCATTGCCATCCGTATTCTGTTGCGCCACCCATTCGACACCTTGCAATTGCATCGCGTGGACCTTCGGGTGCTGTCGTTCAACGTACGCGCGCTCCGCTGTTCCGAGAAATGCGGGGTCGTCCGCGAAGGCGTTGAGCGCGAGAGCGCATTCTTCGACGGAGCTTGGGTGGATGACGTGGTGATGTCCATTCTGGAACACGAGTACCGTGCGCTCGCCCCGACCTGGTTCGC
>JAFAPL010000515.1 GCA_019247135.1 Chloroflexota bacterium
ACGACCTCGGTGTGGTCGACCGTATCCAGGCCCTCGCTCGACGAGTCGGTGGTCGGGTCCTTGGCGGTGTCGAAGGTGAACTTGACGTCGTCGGCGGTGACCGGTGTCCCGTCCTGGAAGCGCGCCTGCGGGTTCAGGTGGAAGGTGTAGCTCAACGAATCGGCGCTGACGGCCCAGCTCTGAGCCAGCTTCGGCTGCACCGTGCCGTCGGGCATGTACTGGGTCAGACTGTCGAACAGCAGCGTCTGCAGCACGTGCTCCGGAAAGTGGTGGGGCAGGTCGATCAGTGGTGACAGACTGGCCGGCTCCTCGAGGGCACCGATGACCAGCTGACCGGCTGGTCCACTTGCAGCGGGCTGCGTTGCCGCGGCCGCGGCCGAGGTTGGCGCGGCTGGCGCCGTCGTGGTTGGCGCAGCCGGCGGACTGGCTGGTGCACACGCGCTGAGCACGAGAACAAGTCCAACCATCAGGACCATCGGGAAAGGCGCTCGGTTCATGAGACGGGCGGTACCTCGATTGGTTTGAATGGGGAACACGTCACCGACCGGTGCCGCCGGTTCAGCGGAGCATCAGACGACGAGGCTCGGCGAGGTGTCGGCGGCTCGAATGGGACTGGCACTGCCATGGAGGACGCGCACCGATCCGGCGCCGATGGTCCGCCCGGGCGGGTTGTCGACGCCGTCGACCAGCAGTGCGGTCGCCTCGTCGATGCCGACACCAACCAGTGTGGGATTGAGCGCGAGCAACTCTTCCAGGCGTGTGGTCCTTCCGGATTGGTTGAAATGCGCGTCGACCACGTAGCCAGCGAGCCATCCCAGGCCAGGCGCCGGCGGGTCCACACTGTCAGGGCAACCCAGAGCCCATGCGCCAAGGGCCATCGCGGCACCACTCTCAGCCACCACGCATCGGCAGTTGCGCAGAGCGCGCTCGAGCGGCGTGGCACGCAAGACTTCGGCAATGCGAGGTGCGCTGCCGCCCGCCAGGTGCACGACGTCGAACGCGGAGAGCGCTCCGACGAAGTGAGCGTCGATCAGGGCCGCGTGCCGGCTGATCGTCGCGACCGTACACGTGATCGCCAGACTGGCGTACGCGGCTGTGATCCGTTCGAGCTCGGCTTCGGCTCGCCGGTCGACGACGACGATCAGCGCTGAGCGCAGACGACCGGCCACGCCCGCGAGGACGCCGGCGATGACCGGATCATCTGCCGATCGCAGCCCGCCATGCAGCACCAGGACGGACACCTGGCCAGTGTAGATGCAACATTTCCCTGTTGCAACACGTTGCAAGAGCTACACGCTGCGCATCGCGGGCTGCCGTGCGACACACGCCAGCGACGGCACTGAGCTGTTCAGCAGGTCTTGCACGATCTGCACGCCGTCGTGCGTAGTCATTACGACGTCTGGCGGCGCTGGCCGAGCTGCTGTACCACGGCCACGGCCAGGCTGATGGCGCCACCGATCGCGATATCCTCGACCCTCACGAACCCGACGGACTCCTGCTGGGGCGCCAGGATCCCGAACAGGACGACCGCAAAGACGGTGAACGCGGCCTGGCCGGCGACGAAGCCAATCGCGGTCGAGGCGTACGCCGAGGCAAAGACGACCCAGGGGAGCACCAGCCAGTACCAGATCTGGCTCGCCCCAATCACCGCCACCAACGCCGCGCCGACCAGGAACCCGGTCACCGTGCCGGCTTGTTCGTGCCAGAAGGTGCGCGCCGCGGCCGTGGTCTTCGCACTCAGCACGGGCACGACACCCAGCACGACCCAGAACTGGTGGTCGAGCCGGAGCAGACGCGTCACCAAGACCGCCAGCGCCAGCGCCGCACCGCTGCTCGCCGCGTTGGCGAGCCAGGCCGTGCTCTCCACGTGCTGGGTGTGGTCCCCCGGGTCGAGGCTGACGGTGCGGACGGATACCCACAGGAGTAGCAAGACCGGCTGCGCAGCCACGCCGGCCAGGAGCCAGCCCGCCAGATGAGGCAGCACCGCGCTGCCCGGCGCCGGCGTCGCGACCGCGAGCATGAAGGACAGCACCAGCGCCGGCGCCAGCACCGCCAGGCGTCTGCGGGTGAGCAGCGGCAGCTCCAAGCAAAAGCCAACGGCCATCGTTCCTAGCACCGCCAACCAGGCGTACGCTGAGAGCAGCGTCCCGAGACTGATGGTGGCGGCGCCCAGCACGGTGAGGGCCGCGCACTGGAGGCTCCGGGTTCGCCCGGTGGTGTCGTAAGTGACCATCACCAGGTGGGCGAAGGTGCCGAAGACGGCGAACCCGGCCGCCTCTGGTTGGCGCACGACGAGCAGCCCGAGCGCGAACAGCGATGGAACCGCCACCGCTGCCCGTAGTGCTCGGGCGAGGCCCGTCAGACGGTGTTGCTCGGGGCTGAGTACCGCCACCATGCTGGCCACGGCGTCCTCTTCGCCCGACCAGTGCTAGGCAACTCCCGCCGCCACCGCCGCCTTGGGCGCCGGTGTGCCGTTGCGCTGCGGCCGCGGCAGGTCCGGGTAGAAGCGGCTCAGCCAGCGCACGATCTCCTCGCGGGCCAGTGCCGAGTTGCCCACCTGGCAGTGCTGCTCGGCACCCTCACGCGCGGTGAAGATGCGCGTCGTTACCGAGTGCGCGCACACCAGCTCGCGCATGGTTCGGTGCACCCAGCCGATGTCGAACAAATGGTCCTGCTCGCCCTCCGTGAGCAGCACGTCCTGCTTCACGTGGTAGAGGATGCCTTCGAGTGATTGCTGATCGATGGCACACAGGAAGTCCCACACCGTGGTGGTGCCGGTGATGTGCATGCCCTGGGTGATGCACCAGTCGAACACCGAGCTGGGCCGGCGCTGGTCCGCCACGAGCTGCTCGCTGGCTTTGCGGTCGCCCGCCTTGAACACTGACACCAATTCCTCGGACTTGCCCGGTGTCATCTGCTTCAGGGTCATGTCGAGACCCCAGTACGACGTCGGCATCGAGATGGCGTGCTTGATGCGCGGCTCGAAAGCGGCGGCGCGCAGCACCATGTAGCCGCCGCATGAGGCGCCCAACCAGTCGACGGCGTCAAGCTCGAAGTAGTCGAGGCAGGCTTTGGCCGCCTTTTCCCAGGCGTGGTCCAGGTAGATGCCCTGGCGCAGCGCGCCGCCCTGACCGGGCCCGTCGAAGCCGATCACGGTGAAGCCGAGCTCGGTCAAGGGCAGCAGGAAGGCGTAGAACTCCTCGACGAACGAGTCGTAGCCGCCCGTGAAGATGAACGTGCTGAGCTCCTGGCCCTTGGCCTGGAGCCGGAAGCCGGGCAGGTGCCCGCCCGGATACGGGATGGCGATGCGCTCGTAGCCGGCGACATCCTTCATGCCCAGCGCCCAGGCGTGAGCGAAGTCGTCGTACAGTCCATTCCGCTCGTCGCCGGCGGGCAGATAGAACTCGGCGCCGTGATAGTACGACGCGGCATCGAGCCAGCGCTGTTCGGCCTCGGCGCGCTGGGCCAGGCCCAGCCAGACGTCGTGCCAACTGGCGTAGTCGGTGATCTGGGGCGCCACCGCGCTCACCTCCGCGATTCGCGCCTCCGACGTGCCATCGAGCAAGGGGCGGTTGAGCGTGTAGTTCATGCCGGGGTCGTCCAGCAGGTGCAGGTACGGCATCGATGAAATCTCCTCGGCCGCAGCCTCTCACCGCCGAGGGCAGCCCGCGTCTGGCGTTTGCCATATCAGCGCCATATTTGTCGGGATCAGCTGGAGCTGCGCAGCAGCCCGTGTTCGAGTACCCAGACCGCGAGCTGGGAGCGGGAGTGCAGCTCCAGCTTGGCGAGGATGTGTTCGACGTGGATGCGCACGGTTCCTTCGGCGATGACCAGCTCGGTGGCGATGTGCCGGCTGTCCAGGCCGCGAGCGACGAGCACGGCGACCTCCTGCTCGCGCCGGGTTAGCCCGTGGCCGGCCCGCGCGTCGGCGACCGCGGCCGGCGCGAGCGGCTCGCTGGCAGCCACCAGGCGCGCGGCGGCGGCGGCGGTCGCCACCTCCTCGGCCAGATCCGCGATGCTCGCCCCAGTCGCCCGCGCCCGACCGTCGGCTTGCAGCGCGGCCGCCGCCGCCCGGCCGAGCGCCGACCGAAGTCGTACGAGCGCCCGTTCCAGCCGCTCGTGCTCGACCGGCGCGGCAGCCAGCCGTGCCGTCTCGCGCACGCCGGCCGCCACGCCCGCCAGCCTTGCCGCCCGCGCCGGATCGGTCCCAGCCAGCAGCTCGACCATGCCCTCGAGGCCGCGTGCCACGGCCATCCGTTCGCGGGTCTCGCGTGTCAAGACGAGGACCGCCTCCAGGTGGCGGGCCGCGTCGCGGCGATCGCCCCGGTCCAGCGCCGACTGAGCAGCCAGGCCGTGGGCGTATGCCTGGCCCTGCTTGTCGCCCAACCGATCCAGCAGCGCCACCGACTGTTCCGCCAGGGCGCGCGCGGCGGTGTGGTCGCCCGTGGACGCCGCCAGCCGACCGTTCAGGGCCATGACGCGGGCGCGCGAGGTAGGGTGGTCCCGCACCGCGAACAGCTCCAGTGCCTCAGCGGCGAACGTCGTCGCGCGCGGGGTGTTGCCCTGCTCGTAATTCACCCGGGCGAGCACCATGAGTACGCGGGTCTGCCATGCCCAGCTGCCCTCGCCGCGCGCCAGGGCGAGCGCCCGATCGTAGAGCTTCTCCGATTCGGCTCGCGTGCTGCGGAGCCCCACAACGTGGCCCAGATACAGCGAACAGACGCAGCTTCCCACGCGGTCGCCGCTGCGCTCCGCGAGCGCGAGCCCGTCGCGCAGCAGCGTTTCGGCACCGGCCGTGTCGCCCTCGCAGAAGGCGAGATGGCCGGCGAAGGCGAGCGCACGTCCGCGCAGCACCTCGACGTCGGTCGTGGTGGCCAGGTGCGCTAGCGCCAACAGCCAGGTGCGCCCCTCGGCGAAGCGCCCACGCAGGTACCACATCGGCCAGCAGCCAATCGCCAGCCGCAGGCCCACCTCAACCGTCCCACGCTCGATGCTCCAGCGCAGCGCCGCCCGGAGCTCGTCCTGCACGGCATCGAGCAGATCGACCTGCGCGGGGTCCAGCCATTCGGGCGGCACCCGTTCGACGAGCCCCAGGCACCAGTCGCGGTGGCGATCGCGCAGCGCATCCGCTTCGCCGGCCTGGGTCAGACGCTCCCAGGCGTACTCGCGGACCGTTTCGAGCAGTCGGTAGCGCATCTCGTCGTCGCGCGGCCCAGCGACCACCAGCGACTTCTCGACCAGTTGTCCCAGGACGTCGACGAGCGCCCCAGCCTCGAGGTCGGGCGCGCCGCACACGGCTTCGACGGCTTCCAGGTCCCAGCCGTCGGCGAACACAGCCAGCCGTCGCAACAGCCGCCGCTCCGGCTCGCTCAGCAGGTCGTGGCTCCAGTCGATGGCGGCGCGGAGGGTCTGCTGTCGGCTCGGCACGACGCGGCGGCCGGCCTTGAGCAGTTCGAAGCGATTTCCCAGGTGCGCCGCGATCTGGCGCGGGCTGAGCACGGGCACACGCGCCGCCGCGAGCTCGAGGGCCAACGGCACGCCGTCCAGCCGACGACAGACGTCTGCGACGGCCGGCGCGTTTCGCGCGGTCAGCTCGAACGACGGCAGCACCTCGGTGGCGCGTTCGATGAAGAGCCGCACCGCCGGCGACTGCGCTACCGCTTCGTGCGAGGCCTCTTCCGCCGGGTAGGCCAGCGACGGCACGCGCCAGGCAACCTCGCCGACGATCCCGAGGCGCTCGCGACTGGTGGCCACGACGCGCAGGTCGGGGCACGTGCGCAGCAGATCGGCGACGAGCTCTGCACACGCCGAGAGCAGGTGCTCGCAAGTGTCCAGCATTACCAGCAGGTGGCGAGCGCGCAGTGCGTTGCGGAGCGTCTCGACCAGCGGCTCGCCGCCGCGTTGCGGGACCCCCAGGATCTCGGCTACGGTCGTCGGCACGAGCCGAGCATCGCTGAGCGCGGCCAGCTCGACGAGCCGCGCGCCGTCGGGGAAACGTGGCAGGACCGCCACCGCGACGTGCAGCGCGAGCTGGGTCTTGCCCACCCCGCCGGCCCCGACCAGGGTCACCAGGCGACCTTTTGCCAGTAGCTCGCACACACGATCCAGGTCCTGCTCTCGACCGATCAGGCCGACGAGCGATGCGGGCAGGTTCGAGGGCGGCAGCCGATCACGCGTTCCTCGTCGCGACTCCTGGATCGGCACGGCATCCCTCGCGGCTGGCGGCCCCCGGCTGAAGCTGGACCGAGCGTATCAGGCCGATGCAGCGCCGCCCAATACCGTCCGCTGGTCGTGCCATCCGGCCGATCCGCTGCCGAGATCGTGGCGCACGCGGCACGCAGTCGAGTCAGCCGACACGCGCGCTGCGCCGCTGATCTCTGAGGAGGTCCAGGGCCGACCTGTTCGATGCAGCGTAGGATCAGACGGTGCAGGCAATCGCGTCCCTCCTCGACTGCCAGCAGGTGATCGGTCCCGAGCACAACCAGCGCCACCAACGGGTCATTTTCTTTGTGCCCGCGGGGTGCGTGGAACTCCGGGTCCACGCCATGTATGCGCCCGCCTCTTGTGACCTGGCGACGGCGCACACACTGGTGACGCGTGCGATCGTGGAACAGGTCGAGCGGCTCAGAAAGGCGACCACACTCTTTGGTGTGGCGACGGGCGGGGTCGCCTCACAGCGTAGCCTCGCCGATGCCTGGCAAGTGGATTACGAGCGGAGCCTGCTTGGTGAGGCGGCAGCGGGATCGGGCGCCGATCTGC
>JAFAPL010000531.1 GCA_019247135.1 Chloroflexota bacterium
GCGCGTCAAGAGCGGGCTGGGAGGGACCGTCAATCTCGATCTGGCGCGGACGCACCGGCTATCACGCGCGAGGCTGGACGCGACCGTGGACTTCCGTGTGATGTACGTGTTGCTCGGACTCGATCGCCTGACGCGACGGCTCGCCGAGGAGAGCGCGCAATTCGGCCGTTGCCTGTTCCCATTGCGCGCGCGTCAAGCCCTCCGAGCGAACCACGAGCTCACCCTCAGGGGAGACGGTGATGATCATCTCTGCCATGCAGACCTCCGGCTCAGAACCTGAGACGGATCGTCATGGACCCGTCCTGGCTAGAGCTGCGGTGAACGCTCGCCCCGTAGCGACGACGCGCCTGCTCCGCCAGTTGCGTCGCCTTGGCGCGGCCGTACGAGGTGCGGAGAACTTGAAGTAGCCGCTGCGAACGGGCGTCTGACGGAACAAGTGGCACGTACGCTCCGTCGGTCAGGACGAAGCCGAGGTCGCCAAAGCCCATACCGAGGTGCTCGCGACGCACAACCATGGCAGCGCCGCCGACGACACGACGATCTGAATCGAGCACCGGCACGGGATTAGCGGCATCAGTCCCCGCGGGCGCCGTTTCGACGCGGCCGTAGCCGGCGTCAGCGAGCGCCGCGAGGAGCAAGTCGCGTTCGGCAAAAGCGAGATTCTGGTAGGCAACGTACGCCGTCAGACGGGCGCGAGGGCCACATGGCATGGGGAGTTCCCTCCTGTAAGTGGGGGAAGGCTCCGGATATCGGAGCCTTCCGCATTGATCAGAGTTCGAGGGAGCGGACGTCAGCGGCACCGACCTGGGCACCGCGATTGGCGTCAACCGCCAGCGCTTCCCTGGCCCAGCGGCGGAGGTCTTCGATTTCGTTAGGCTTCACCTGCGCAAGCGGCCGGATGCTGCTCAGTGCACGCACGATGTCGTCAGTGCGAAGCGTCCGTTGCGAGTCTTCAAAGGCCTCGAGCAACGCGGCCTTCACGGCACTTTCGATTTCGGCGCCGGAGTAGCCCTCGGAGCATGCCGCGAGCACATCGAGGTCGAATTGGCCAGGATCGCGCCGTCGCTTGCGGAGGTGGACTGCAAAAATCGCAGAGCGATCCTCAGCAGTTGGCAGATCTACGAAGACTGGCGTGAAGCGACCCTCGCGTATCTGCTCTGGCGCGAGCTCCCTCACGTCGTTGGCGGTGGCGATGACGAACACGCCAGGATGCGGATCGGCGAGCCAGCTGAGCAGCGAGCCAACAACGCGGCTCGTCGCGCCACCATCCGTTCGGGCGGAGGATTGCATGCCGCCGACGGCCTTTTCGTATTCGGAGAGGTGCAACACACACTTCGCCGTGGTCGCGATCTGGAGCGCGCGTTTGATGGAGAGCTCGGCTGAACCCAGTAATCCCCCACCTTCGCCCATCACCGCGCCTACGTCCAGCTGGAGCAACGCGCGGCCGAGGACGGACGATGCGGCTCGCGCGATGGTGTCCTTTCCGCAACCGGGCAGGCCCACGAGCAGCAGACCCTTCGCCTCCTCGACTCCAAACGCCCGCGCCTCTGGAGTGAATGTGAGCGCTGCAAGGCGCAGCAGTCGGCGGATTGGCTGATAGCCCCCAACATCGTCCATAGGGATCGAGGGCGTGAAGGTGAGCGCAGCCGTCTTCCGGATCAGGTCGCGCTTTTCATCCAGTACGAGCCGCGCCGTGTTGGGCCCGAAGCCGCGGTCGCGCACGGCAGCTTTGGCGAGCACGTTTTCCATTTCCGTGGCCGTCAGTCCGAGCAACGCCTGAATCAGGTTCGTGCGCGCGTCCGGATTGAGTTCCACACTGGCATTCGGATTGGCCTCAAGCCGTTCCGCTTCCCGAGCAAGGATCTGCGCGGTTTCCGCCTCTTCTGGCAGTGGTAGATCGAGAACCTTCACCTCCTTTTCGAGTTCGGGGATCTCCGGAAACCGTGCGCCGAGGAAAATGACCGTGACAGGTCTGCTCCGAATTGCCCAGGCCAGCTCGCGCAGCCGACGGACCAGCTCCGGTTTGGGTGCTCCATACTCCAGCAAATAGGGCCAGAAATCGCTCAGGACATACAGCCCCTGCTCGGCTTCCTCGATGTACTCGATGACAGAGAGCGCGTCCTCGCGATTCGGAATTGGTCGCGATTCGGCGCCCACGCCGGGTCCGGCGACGAGGCTTAAGCCTCGCGTCCGCGACCACAGATACAAGCCCTTGGCCCGATGTCGTTCATGCTCTGCGACGCCGCGCATGAACCGGATGAACCGCTCCTCCTCGAAGGTCTGGACGGCCAGCAAGCCGTACCTGGCGCGGATGTACTCGTCGAGGCTGACGATCAGGGCTTCAGCGGCAGGCAGCTCGCGATTGGAAACAGTCGTCATGCAATGACCTCCCCGGGCAGAGCGGAGCGCAGTAGTTGCCGACGTGATTGGTGCACGTACGCGCGTGATCAGAGCTCGAGCGCGGCCATGCGGTTCGGCTCGAGCGCGGCGCGGGCCTCGGCGTTGGTGAGTGCCATGATGTCGGCGAGCACCTGGTCGATTGGCTGCGGATCCCGCTTGCGAGCGCGCGGTGCTGGTGACGTGGCAAGTCGCTCGAGCTCACGGATCAGGACCTCCAGTTGCTCATCACCGGTCCAATTCATGAGCGCAAACCAACGGCAGAGATCGCGGGCCTTGCGTGCGGAAGATCCGCGCAACGCCTGGTTCTTCTGGAGTGAACTGCGCAATGCCGACGCAGCTT
>JAFAPL010000555.1 GCA_019247135.1 Chloroflexota bacterium
ATGGCGCACGACGAGCGGTACTTTGTCCAGACGGGCTACCGCATCGATAGCGACCAGGTCTGGGGCTTCTTTAATAGCAACGGCGCGGTCAACACCTTCGGCTTCCCGGTCTCACGAATGATGACGTTCCTTGGTTGCCCCGCTCAGATGTTTCAGGCGCTGATCATCCAGCTATGCGGTAACGGGTCGCCTGCGCTGATCAATATGCTGGACCCGGACATCTTTCCGTACACGAAGGTGAACGGCAGCACGTTCCCCGCCGCCGATGACGCGATGAAGAACAGCACGCCGCAAGTAAATTCCCCTACCTATTCGACGGACATCGTGAGCTTCATCAATGCCAACGTGCCGGACAACTGGCAAGGCCACCAGGTCAATTTCCTGCAGACGTTCAACTCAACGGGTGGTCTGAACGTCTGGGGCGCGGTGATCTCGCAGCCGGCGCCAGATCCGTCGAACCAGAATTTCATCTATCAGCGCTTCCAGCGCGGCATCATGCACTTCGACCAGACCCAGAACATCACGCAACGCATCCTGCTGGCCGATTATCAGAAGTCGATCATGACCAACCAGAACGTCCCGCCGGACCTGCTGGCGCAGGCGCAGAGCTCGCGCTTCTTCAAGCAGTATTGCCCAGGCAACGCAGGCTGGCTGTGCCGCCCCAACGACCTCAGCGGCACCGACCTGACATTCGCCTTCGAGAGAGGCTAGCGTAAGAGCCAGCGGAGCATGCTCCGCTGGCCACGGCGGCTCATGAGCCGCCGTGCGGGGCCGCTCATGAGCGGCCCCGAACTACTCGATGCCGAGGTAGGCCTTCTGGACCTGCTCGTTTTCTTGCAGTGCTTTCGCGTCGTCGTCCAGGATGATGCGGCCCGTCTCCAGCACGTACCCACGATTCGCTACGTTCAGCGCCATCAGCGCGTTCTGCTCGACCAGCAACACCGCGACGCCCTGACGGTTGATCTCGACGATCGTGTTGAAGATCGTCTCCACCAGCATCGGCGCGAGCCCCATGCTGGGCTCGTCCAACAGCAGCACCTTCGGGCGGCTCATCATCGCGCGCCCGATGGCGAGCATCTGCTGCTCGCCACCCGAAAGCGTCCCACCCTTCTGTGCTAGCCGCTCACGCAAGCGCGGAAAGAGCACGAGCACTCGTTCCAGGTCCTCCTGGATCACCGACGCCGGTTCCCGCCGCGCGAACGCGCCCATCTGCAGGTTCTCGAGCACTGTCATGCGGCTGAAGATGCGCCGACCCTCGGGCGCCTGGCACACGCCCCGTTCGACGATCCGGTGCGGCGGCAGCCGATCGATGCGCTGTCCGTCCAGCAGCACTTCGCCTTCCCGATTGCGGGTCACGCCAGAGATCGTGCGCAGGGTCGTCGTCTTGCCCGCGCCGTTGGCGCCGATCAACGTGACGATCTCACCCGGTTGGACGACAAGACTGATGCCTTTGATCGCGTGGATGTGCCCGTAGAACGTGTGCACGTCCCGCAGCTCGAGCGCGGCTGTAGCCGTCGTTTGCCGCGCGGCCGCGGCAGCCGGTGCGGAGGAGCTCATGCGTCTGCCATTTCGGTTGCCGCGCGACCCAGGTAGGCCTCGATGACCCGCGCGTCGCGCTGTACCTCGCGGGGTGTGCCTTCGGCGATCTTCTGACCGTAGTCGAGGACCGTGACGCGGTCGGAAATACCCATGACAACCTTCATGTCGTGCTCGATCAACAGAATGGTCAGGCCCATGTCCGTGCGTAATCGACCGATCAGGCGGGTCAGCGACGCGGTCTCCTGTGGGTTCATGCCCGCCGTCGGCTCGTCCAGGAGCAGCAGCCGCGGCTCGGTCGCGAGCGCACGCGCGACTTCGAGACGACGCTGATCGCCATACGCGAGATTGCGTGCCCAGTCGTCCTGTTTGCCGCTCAGTCCAACATATCGCAGCAGCTCGACACCGCGTTCGTGCGCCGTGCGCTCCTCGCGGACTGCCCGCGGCGTTCGCAACACCGCGTCGACCGCGTTCGCCTTCAGGCGCGCGTGCATACCCACCAGGACGTTGTCCAACGCGCTCATCGTTCCGAACAGCCGGATGTTCTGAAACGTGCGGGCAATTCCGAGTCGGGTGATGCTGTGCGGTTTCAGGCCAATCAGGCGCGTGCCCTGGAAGACGATATCGCCGCTGGTCGGGGTGTACAGCCCTGCCAGCATGTTGAAGAACGTCGTCTTGCCCGCACCGTTCGGCCCGATCAGGCTCGAGATCGAGCGCTCCTCCAGCACGAAGTCGACGTTGTTGACCGCGGTCAACCCGCCGATACGTTTCGTGATCCCCCGCGCCTGGAGAATCTCCGTCACGCCACCGCGCTCCTAGGCGCGTACGCCGCCGACACTGCGGTCGACGAGCGCATCCTCACCGAGCTGGTCGAGTTCTTCGGCGACGCTCTCCTTCAGCTCAGCGGCGCGTTGCCGATTGGGGAAGATGCCTTCCGGGCGCGTCAACATCAACACAACCAGCGCAATCCCGAAGATGCCGTACTTGTACTGTGATAGATCGACCTGCATCAGCGCGTCGGTCAAGCCTGGCACATTGATCGACTGGGCAAAGTTGTGAATCCAGTTCGTCGCGTCCTGCGTCAGGATGCGGTCGTAAAAGCCCAGCACCACCGCCCCGAAGATCACACCCCAGATGTTGCCGATACCACCCAGGATGATCATCGAGAGGACCACGATCGAGATGGTGAAGTCGAACTGGAATGGGTCGATGACCTGCAGCATGCTCGCCCACAGCGACCCGGCGAAGCCTGAGAAGGATGCGCCCAGGGCGAAAGCGAGAAGCTTCGTCTGCACGAGGTTGATGCCCATCGCCGACGCGGCGAGCTCGTCCTCGCGCATCGCCATCCACGCCCGACCGATGCGTGAGTTCGCCAGCCGGTGGATCGCAAACACCGATATACAGACGACGATCAGGATGACGTAGTACCACTGCACCTGATCCGAGTTGCTGATCTCGCGCACAGTAAGCTGCCCGCCGGCGATCTCGGGGATGGCCGGCCGACCGATCGGGTTCATGCCTTTGGCGCCGTACGTCCACTGGTCGAGGTTGAGGAACAGGCGCGGCACGATCTCGCCGAACGCAAGCGTCACGATCGCCAGATAGTCACCACGCAGTCGCAACGTGGGCGCGCCCAGGATGATCCCGCACCCGGCCGCGACGAAGAACGAGAGCGCCATGGCGAAGTAGAAGCTCGTGGAGAAGTAAGGCGCCAGCGGACTGATCGGCGACGTCAGAAATGCCGCCGTATACCCGCCAATCGCGAAGAATGCCGCGTAACCCAGGTCAAGCAACCCAGCGAAGCCCACCACGATGTTCAGCCCGAGGGCGAGCAGCGTGTAGATCAAGATGGCTGGGAACGCGCCCATCTTGCCGAACCCGAACGACTTGTCCAGGATCGGGTAGATGCCGACCAGGATGAGGAAAGTGACCAGAAAGGCGTTGCGCAGGACGCTCTGCGGCGTCTGGCCGTTGCGTCGGAGACGCCCGAACGCGTTCGACTTCTTCGCGGGCGCGCTCGGCGTAGCCGTCATGCGCGCTCGGTCGTCTCCTCTCCGAGCAGCCCGGTTGGCTTGAAGATGAGAATGACCACCAGCAACGCGAAGACGACCGCCTCGGTCCAGCGCGGGTCCCACAGGCTGTCCGATGCAGCGGCGATCAATCCGATCATGATGCCGCCGAGGAATGCGCCCTGGATATTGCCGATGCCACCCATGACGGCAGCTGTGAACGCATACAGCCCGTTCCGAAAGCCCTGGAGGAAATAGGCCGAGTTGTTGTACATGCCGTAGATCGCGCCGGCCGCGCCGGCGAGGGCGCCGCCAATCAGGAACGTCAGCGCG
>JAFAPL010000564.1 GCA_019247135.1 Chloroflexota bacterium
TCGAGGTGCGCGGGCGGCGCGAACGGTTCAAGCCCGACCTCTTCCGCGGGCGGTCCTGAACGCGCTAGTGCTAGCGCCTTGTCCAGGTCGCGCGGCGTCGGTTCGGGAAGCACTGCACGAATCAGATCGACCACGTCGACATAGGGCGACGCTGCCTCAGCCAAGGCGAGGCGGAGTAGCTCGAGGCCGGCGCGGTTTTCTGCGAGCAGCGGAAGACCGGCGTCCGGCGCCACCGCCGCCGCCTCGCACACGACGGCGATGTGATCGGGTAGCTCCCGGTCGGCAACGGTCATGCCGGCCGTGCGGTACGCGTGCGTGAACCGCAGCAGTGCCATCCCGCGCTTGCGGGTGTCGCCGTACGCGTAGTAGCTCAGGTACGGGCAACACCGCTTCCGGAGGTCGAACGTCTCGACATAGTGTCGGACGAGCGTCTCGGGCGGCGTGGTAGCGAGGTGGTCGACAAAGCGCCGCAGTAGCGGTCCGGCCGGCGCGGGAAGCGCGTCCGCGGTCTGCACGAGCAACGGCAGATGAGTCCGTAGAGACTCGTCGGGATAGTCGAGGCACAGCGAGGCGGCTTGCAGCGCGCGCGTTCGATCACGCTGGCTTATCACGTCGCCGTCCTCGCACGCCCGCGACCGCTTTCCAGTCGGCTGGTGTGCCAGTCGTTCGCAAGCAGCCTCGCTCGTTCCTCGCTCGGCCAGGCCCATCCACGCTCTCGACTGGCACACCAGCCGACAACATTCGTCGAAGCGCGATCACGGCTCACGTGGCGCCCCATTGTCCGAGCCGCCGTCAGTGTCCGCCGAGGATCGCGTCCGCGCTCGGGCGCTGCCGCGGCGGGGCGGCATGACGTCGCTGGCGGAGCCCTTGCCGTCCCAGTTGAGTAGATTCACGCGCCGCGAGCCGTCCTGCGGATCGACGAACTCGTCTGATGTTTGCCGTTGCTTGAGCGCGTGAAAGGTCTCGACCGCGATCGGCTGGGGCGCACCAGACTGCTCACCGAACGGCCCGGAGCCACCCATGCCTGGACCGCCCTCATAGTCCAGGGAACAGGCGAGTTCCTCGAGCTGATGTGCTTGGTCGCGCATATCGGCTGCCTCGCCATGCGCGGGCGGAATGACGTATCGCTCGTCATACTTCGCCAGCGCGAGCAAGCGGTACATGTCCTCGATGTCCGCGGACGTCATCCCCACGGCCTCGGCGAGCTCGGGGTGGCGCGGCTGGCCGAGGTTGACGTCGCGCATGTACGACCGCATCGCCGCGAGGCGGGCGAGTACGTCGCGCACCGGTTTGGGGTCGCCTGCGGTGAACAGCTCAGCGAGATAGCTGATCGGGATGCGGAGCGAATCAATGGCGCCGAACAGGTTGTTGGCGCTTTCCGCGTCGTGGCCGCCGTCCTTGAGGATGTCGACTACCGGCGAGAGCGGTGGGATGTACCAGACCATGGGCAGCGTCCGGTACTCCGGATGCAACGGCAGCGCCACCTCATAGCGGTTGATCAGCGCCCACACCGGTGATCGTTGCGCAGCATCGATCCAGTCGTGCGGAATGCCGGCCTGCTCGGCGGCACGCTGCACTTCCCGATCGGCCGGATCGAGAAACACCTGCCGCTGGGCTGCATATAAGTCCGTGTCGTTGGGCGTCGACGCGGCGGAGAGCACGCGATCGGCGTCGTAGAGGACGAGGCCGATGTAGCGCAGCCGCCCCACACAGGTCTCGGAGCACACCGTGGGGATGCCGACTTCGATGCGCGGGAAGCAGAATGTGCACTTCTCGGCTTTGCCCGTGCGGTGGTTGAAGTACACCTTCTTGTAGGGGCATCCCGTCACGCACATCCGCCAGCCACGGCACCGGTCTTGATCGACCAGGACGATGCCGTCCTCGGATCGCTTGTAGATTGCGCCCGACGGGCAGGAGGCCGCGCAGGATGGGTTCAAGCAGTGCTCGCAGATGCGCGGCAGGTAGAACAGGAACGTCTTCTGGAACTCCAGCTGAATCTTTTCGCTGATTTGCGCGAGGATCGGGTCGTTCTGCGCGAGTTGCGGGCTGCCACCCAGTGCGTCGTCCCAGTTGGCTGACCATTGCACCTTCATGTCGTCGCCGCTGAGCAGCGACTTCGGTCGCGCGACCGGGATGTGCTGCTGGGCCGGCGCTGTGATCAGGTTCTCGTAGTCGTAGGTCCACGGCTCGTAGTAGTCGCTGATGTTGGGCAGCAGCGGGTTGGAGAAGATGGTGGCGAGCTTCTTCAGCCGGCCGCCGGCACGTGGCGTGAGACGCCCGCGTCGGGTGAGTCGCCAGCCCCCCTTCCAGCGGCCCTGGTTCTCGTAGGTGCGCGGATATCCCTGCCCAGGCCGGGTCTCGACGTTGTTGAACCAGACGTACTCCACGCCCGCGCGATTCGTCCACGCCTGCTTGCAGGTGACCGAGCAGGTGTGACAGCCGA
>JAFAPL010000565.1 GCA_019247135.1 Chloroflexota bacterium
CTCTTGAAGCGAGTATTACTCACCGAGATATCTGGGACCGGCAAATCGGCTGTGATCAGCACGCGTTGGCTGCGTAAACGGCGCAACTCAATGCTGAAGCAAGATCGTGCACGGCAGAGCTGCAACCATTGGTCCCACCCACGATATCGGGCGGGGGAGTTCGCGACTGTCGATTCGTCTCGGGAGTATGGTTGACAGGCGTGTACCGCACCGACGAGCTCACGCTGCGGAGCTGGCCTGATTTCGAGCAACTGTTTTCACGCGGCAATGGTTGGGACTTTTGCTGGTGCATAGCATTCCACCGAGCGCCACGACCATCGCGCCAGGTGTTCCGTAGTCGAGGCGAGGTCAGCGTCCACAATCATCGTGCGAAGCGAGCACTTCTGGAGGAGGGCCAAGCGCACGGCATTCTCGTGTACGCCGATGACGAACCGATTGGCTGGTGTCAGTACGGCACTAGCGACGAGTTGCTCGCGCGAAAGGGTGCGCCCCGAGCCCGGGAGCGAGCCTGGCGCATCACGTGCTTCGTCGTTGACAGACGGTTCCGTCGCACTGGGGTGGCCGCAATAGCCCTCCACGCGGCGCTTGAATCGATCCGCAATCGGGGCGGTGGACTGGTGGAGGCCTTTCCAGTCGTGTGCTGGTCGATGGGCTCAAATGGCTCCCCCAAGGCCGTCGACGTGCCTGGTGTCGGGCTCGTCGGACCCGCACATGGCGACTTCAACAACGTGTCCACCTCCGGCGTCATGTCGATGTTTGAAAAGGAAGGATTTGTGGCGGTAGCGACATGCGGCAGCACCACCGCCCGTGTACGCGACACTGGTGCAGCCGGCGACCACGTCGTAATGCATAAGCGCGTCTGATAAGTGAACGTCGAGAGCGGTGACGAGTATTGGATATCAGGCTGTCACCGTGACGGGATGGACGCCCTCTCCTCCACAGACGTAGACGATGTGCGGGAGAAATATTGGGTCAGCATCCGTTGGCAGGTCGGATCTCAAGCACCTTTCCAAATTCCGAGCTAGCTAGTTTCCGGAGCAAAACTCAGCCATTGACGAAGTGGGGGTCACAGGTTGTGCGTGATGATGTAGCTGGCATCGCTGCGAGCATCGTGTGCCGTTTCCCACGTCGTTCGATCGAGCGCGTACCAGACTGCCATGCCATCGCGGTACGGCCGTGTGCCGTAGCAGACCAATCCGATCTTTTCCATGACGCGCCGTGATGGTGCGTTCTCGGGCCGGGTTACGCTGATAATGCGTTCGAGGTGATGGGTGGCGAACCCGAACCATAGCGCCGCGAGCCCGCCTTCCGGGGCGATCCCACGCCCCCACCAGGCGCGATGCAACTCCCAGCCGACCTCAACCTTATATTCGTCTGGCCAGTCGGGTATCTCATTTAGGCCGACTTCTCCGATCCATGCGCCATTTACCTTGTCGATGACTGCCCATGGACCGAAGCCGCGCTCACGCCACTGGCACAGTGCGTGTTCGAGCATGCTCGACACTCGGTCCCGGCTGAATGGGCGGCCGCCGCTGATGTAGCGCATCACCTCGGAATCACCGTACAGACCGATGAGTTGATCGAGATCATCCTCACACCACGGACGAAGAAAGAGACGGGCGGTTTCGACCGTGGTCACCGGTGCAGCGTAGCAGGCCGTTCGCTGTCGCACCTCGCCCCACGTGAACAGTGCGCCGAACTCGGCAGCTCCGCGCTGTTCGCCGCTCCATTCCCCGAGACCACCGCGCGTGCCGTCGGTTGCGCCGGCTGCCATGTTGCCGGGAAACACGCTGGCGCCATCGGTCACGCACTCGCTGCCTTGATCCGCCGAAACGAGCACCGGCATCGGATCGGAGAGCGACTGCAAGTCAGCGATGCGTGGGTCAGGCCCCTGCTGGCGCACAAGCGAACCGTCACCTTCTGCGTCGACGTCCTGGGCTTCGCGGTGGCGTACGAGCGGCTGGAAGAGCGCTGTGTCTTCTATATCCAGCGCGAGCGCGCGGAGCTCAGGCTGGAGCAGCCCACCGGCCGCGCGTACCTGACCGCCCAACTCGAGCACCCCTACGGGCGGGGGGATCAACTTGCAGATCCAGGTTGCCAACATACCGGCGCTCTACTCGCGGTGCAGGCGTCAGCAACGTCCGAATTTTAGCTCGTCTCGCCCTGAGCGCGCGTGACGCCTGTCCTGGTAAGCGCGATCGCGGAACTTGATGCAGATGAAACGCAGGCGCGCGCGCCGGCTCCGGGTAGCGGCGCTTTCATCTCAGCTACGATTCAACTCGGAGCACAGCATGACGAGTGAACCTGTTGCGGAGCTTCATCCTGATTACAGCAGCGCTGGTGCCGCGGCTACACCGTGGCGAGAAGTGGTTGCGGTGCTCGAGCACGCGGAAATCTTCTGGCTCTCCACAGTCCGAGCCGATGGCCGGCCGCATGTTACGCCGCTGCCCGCGATGTGGCTCGACAACGCGCTGCACTTCAGCACCGGTCTCGATGAACAAAAGGGCCGCAACCTGCTCCGCAACCCGAATTGCATTCTGACCACCGGGAACAACTCGTACCGGCAAGGCCTCGACGTCGTGGTCGAGGGACGGGCGGAACGTGTCACTGATCGTCCGACGCTGGAACGCTTGGCTGAGTTGTGGCAGTCGAAGATCAGCTGGCCCTGGGACGTCGTCGAGGGTGGGTTCCTTCCTCGGCCCGAGGGCCCCCAGCCGGAGAACGCTGACGCCGAGGGGGTGGTCGCGGTGTTCGCCGTACGGCCCGCCAAGGTCTTGTCGTTCGGACGCGGCGAGCGG
>JAFAPL010000980.1 GCA_019247135.1 Chloroflexota bacterium
CACGTGGCACATCGGGTGTGGGCGCGGCCAGAAGCCCCCCGAGAGTGGCCGCCACACCGATAACGCCGACCGCAGTGATGAGTCCGCCGCCAATCACCCGCCACTTCCCGCGAGTGGCCGCAAACGCGAGCACTCCGCCTAGAATGACAGCGATGAACAGGAACAGTGGCGGTGAGATGGCGGTGCCTCTACTGATCCACTCTGTCGAAATGTTGTGCGGGTCGCCCTTGCCCAAGAACTGCGCGGGCCAGCCTGCGCTAATGCCGATCGCTGTCTCGATAGCGGCCCCAGCCAGCCATACGGCATACGCGGCAAGCGGCCACCTGGACGATGAACCGTGCGGGATGGAGTTGATCATCGGGAGTTCCTCTACTACTGAAAGTTTGTTCAATAGGGCACTGTCGTTGCACTGAGCGCGCGTGCTGCCACCGCGCTGTCGCCCGCTACCTCTACGGCGATCTCGTTCACCGTTCGCCGGCCGGAGGCGAGCAGGTGGAACTGCAACGCGTCCAGGGTGAGCTCCACGGCAGGCGCTTCACGCGCGCGCCCGAAACGCCAGGTGCCGCCAGCCGGACCTGTCAGATGGTAGACAACATTGATTGAACCGAGGGCGGCGCGCCAGTCCCGGGTGCGTTCGAGATCGCGCATGACCAGCGCCGTCAGGCGGCCGTCGTGCTCGGAGTCGAGTGCCTTCGGCCGGTTGGCCGCGCAGCAGATGTCAAAGCGGTGCAGCCACATGTCTCGCGGGTAGATCACGTCAGTCAGGTAGCCGATCGCGACCCAGCCGCCGAGCGGCGGCAGCGGAACGCGCAGCGCCCGGAGCGGGAGTGGCAAACGGCGGCGCGTCGCGATCGCACGAGGACCCACCTCGCGCAACTCGGACAGGAGTTGGGCGGGGGTCCGATCGGCTCGGTCATCCACCTGGATCTGGTTCATTGCGTCCAACTGGCTCATGCCACGCTCACGGTACGGGCGCTGGACCGACGGAGATCCCTGTCGAAGGAACGATGCCCAGCTTGAAAAGGCAGCAGCGGCGCCGGTGACGTGGGCAACGACCTGGCGGACGCTCCAGAGCGGGCAGGCCGTCGGGCGGTCCCAGTCCTCGGGGCTGAGGCTTTCGAGCACGGCCACGAAGCGCTGGAATTCCCTTTGGGCCAACACAGCGGCTTCGCCGTGGCCAGGAGCGGGGATGGAGTGGGCATCGAGGGTGGCGGGATTGGCCGCGCCGGACGCTGTGGGGTTGTCGACAAGCGAGGTCATCGATGATTCCTCCTTAAACGAGGTGGTGATGCGTTACTCCAACTGGATATGAAGAGGCTGACGGCAGCGTCAATTAGCCCGCCAAAGCGGCCCTGCCCAGCCGGAAGGTGCGGCTCGTTCGCGAGATGGAGTGCTGTCAAGCCGTGCTCCAATGCAATGAACAGGTCGTGCGACTGATCTGGAGTCAGATCAGATTCGAGTTCTCGGCCCGCCAGCATGGAGGCCCAGGCGGCGCGGCTGGCCGCCAGCAACTCGGTGGCGGCAGCCATGCTGGCCTCGGAAGGCTCGAAACCGGGTATTGGTCGCTCGAAAACCAGTGAATACAGATCCGGCTGCTCATGCGCAAAGGTGAGGTACTGGATCAATCGGGCGCGCAACTGTTCGGCAACTGAGGAGTCAACCGTGAGCTCCGCCGAAGCGCGCTCGACCTGCTGGGCGAAGAGGCGCACGCCAAGCAGGAACAGCGCGTCATAGAGCCCTTGCTTGCCGTCGACGTATTCGTAGAGGGACGGCGGACGCAAGCCCACCCGACGGGCGACCTCGTGCAAGCTCAGGGCGGCGACTCCGTCGGCCCGCATGACGTCGCGCGCGACCAGCAGAATCGCATCGAGCACTTCCTCCCGCTGGCGCCTGCGACGCAGCGCGGGCGGGTCGAGCTTCGGTGTAACCCGAATGGTCATCGGCATTCCGAATGCTATTAGGTAACGTGCAGAATGTCAAGCCCTCCGCGAAACTACAATTCATCGCTGGCGCCAACTTCCGCCGCGCGCCTGCACAGTGCGCCACAAGTGTCGTTGGTATCCCAGCGGCGCCGTGAGCTGGGACAGCGTGCTCAACTGCGTCGCTCGAACCACGCTTCAGCAGTTCGACCGCGCGCAGGCGATTCGAACACCGGCTGACCACGACTCGCAGCAGTCTGAGCCGGACTCGAATACGACTCCCCGATCCGCGTAAATCTCCTTGTGGGGATCGCCGGATCCCTCAAACCACCTCTGTTCGCCAGCCTGTAGAGTCCACCCCACTGCGATTGGTCAACGTTCTAATCGACCGTCCGCGGGACCGTCCGGCAATGTTGGTCGCGACCGTCCTCGCAGTCGGGACTGCATCTGATCCGCGCGTGATGGAGTCAGCACGCTAAATGGCACGGTCGCGGGCACGCTCGCTGGGACGATCACGGCACGCCTGATCAAGAGACTGGGCAGGTCGTTGTTCGATCGCCCCTTTCACTCGCTGTCGTCGGAGCGAGGTTGAGAGCGCGCAGCTCTCCAGTTCACGTCGGATGTGCGATGGACGGAAACATCAATACGCTGTTCAACACCCTCGCGACCGACATTC